>CAJQHM010000106.1 GCA_905478195.1 uncultured Pseudomonadales bacterium | reverse complement strand
GACGAACAAAGCCTGTGCGATGCTCAACACCAGGACTAGCGGCAGAATTATAATATAGGACGCTAACGCAAAGACGATCATGAACAGCACACGAATCCAGACCGAAGGCTGTTTAATATTATCTACAATTTCTATAAGCTCGTCTGACATGAAGACTCCTTCTACACCATGCTGATAAACACATGATGACATTAACTGCACTGTGAAAACCGTAATAGTCGCTAATCTAGGACCTTATCCTCATTAGCGGCAAACTCTACATCCAGTGCCTGCTCGCTCAGCATTAGCGATGAGATTATATTATCCATCGAATCCTTCTCATAAATTATTTTATACAGACCATTTGCTAGTGGCATGTAAACACCCAGTTCCTGGGCTTTGTCCCGCACAAGTTTTACTGTATTCACGCCCTCTGCCACCTGAGCCAACTCGGCAACGGCCTTTTCTACTGACGTGCCCTTCCCTAGCGCGAGCCCGACTCTATAGTTGCGGCTCAGTGGTGTGGAGCAGGTAACGACAAGGTCTCCCACGCCAGCCAGACCTAGAAATGTCATTGGATCGGCACCCAACTCTTTGCCAAATCTTGCCATCTCCGTCAGCGCGCGAGTTACTAACATACTATTTGTATTGTGACCCATTCCCAGGGCAGCTGCGATGCCAGCGATAATGGCATAGATGTTCTTCAGCGATCCCCCAAGCTCCACACCAAACATATCGTTATTGGCATAGACTCTAAAATATTTAGACTTCAGAGCACTCTTGACTATATCTCTCACATCTTCATGTGGGCTGGCAATCACAGTGCCAGCAAGGTCTTTCTTGGCGATCTCTAAAGCGAGGTTGGGCCCACTTAACACTCCAACCTTGGCTCGCGGTGCCTCTTGATTGAGTATCTGGCTCATCATGGCGAAGCTGCCCGCCTCAATGCCTTTTGTGGTGCTGACAAGAATGGCATCCTCTGGAATGTAGGGCACCATATCGCTCACGACCTGCCTAAAGGAAGAACTCGGCACCGCGACAAAGATCAGCCTACTACCCTTGACTGCCTCCGCCATATCGCTCGTAGCATGGATTCTCTCATTCAACCGATAGTCTGGCAGGTATTGGCTATTCTCATGGAGCCGATTCAACTCCTGCGCTTGAGATTCACTGCGCATCCAGAAACCAACATCGTGACCGTTCTCGGCAGTAATATTCGCAATTACCGTACCAAAACTACCCCCTCCAATAACCGAGACTTTAAATGCAGACATGGTAGTCCTTAACTGTCTATACAACACACAATGATAGTCTGATTACGCCTCAATACCAAGGCGACTGAGCCGCCGAAAAGGCGGCCATTGAAAACCATGCAAACCCCACTCGCCCCCCTAACTGCCGCGCATCAGTTCTATTCGATTAGATTGATAGAAGACGAGCGCATCGTAGATCTGATTGGCAACAGACTTGGGTGTGATTGAGGCACCTACGAACTGATCATATTCATTATCGGCAGTAATCGCCTGCCAGCTCAGACGCAGGATATCTCGCATACTGTTTCCAGCGAATTCATCCATCCACTTCGAGCCGATCACATCGACTACCCCGTAAAGCTGATCGGAATTGATATCTTCGATTACTCGCGCGGCACTAATGCGACCATACATATCCACGGCAACTAATAATTCGATCTTGCCATTGAATCCATCATCTGCAGTCGCAGGCACCGCTACCGCTACCGCCTTCCCGTCCTTTCGCGCTATATAGGCAAGCCTGTCTCGGTCCAGATTTAACAGATGCAGATTTTCGAGTTTTTCACTCTCGTTATCCGCCGTTAGTAAATAACTATCTAGAACCAGGTCATTATCAAAGCTACCCTCTTCGAAAAACTGATAAAGATTACGCCTATCGAACTCCTGTCTGGCGGCAAGCAGACTGTCATCTGTTACATTATTGAGAAGCAACAGCAGGCTTAAGATAGCTGTCAGTATTGCTAACTGTGGAAGTTTATCTTTAAGGGTTTGGGCTATAGATGCCTTCAAAGCAGACAGCGCCTCGACAGATTCAGTGACTCGCAAAATAGGAGAAGCCGCCTGGCTAAAACACTCTTAGATAAACGCCGAAGCCGCAGCAACTAGTGACATTATCGGCGCGGGATAGACCCCAAAGAGCAGAAGCAAGAATAGCAGAATAGCTAATACACCGTAGGCACTAACACTCTCTACGCCACCTACTCGGTAAGGAATTTTGTGCTTCTCAGTCATGAGCATTCGATAGACGATACGCAGGTAATAATACAGGCCTATGCCGCTGCCAAGAACCAATACAGCCAATAACATCCAAAGGTCAGACTCCACACCGGCGAGAAATATATAGAACTTGCCAATAAATCCTACCGTCAATGGTATTCCTGCCAGAGACAACAACATCGCTATAAAAATACTAGCCAGCCATGGGTTTCTCCAGAACAGACCCCTGTACTCCTTTATAGAATCGAACTCTTTCTCACTGGAGGAGATGACAGACGCTACACCGAAGGCACCTAAGGATGTGATCACATAGGCTATTAGATAGAAAGTCACGGCCTCCACGGCCAGAGTGCCGGTAGCATAGTGGCTGGCAACAAGCGCAAGCAGCAGATAGCCCATATGCGCGATAGAAGAGTACGCCAGTATGCGCTTCAAATTATCTTGCAGCAGTGCGAGCAGATTACCTACCAGCATTGACGCTGCGGCTATCAGAGTTAATACCGTCACTATCGAATCAAAACTTAGCGCATCACTCGCTCGAATAAATCGTAGCAACACGACAAACATCGCCGCCTTACCTATGGTCGCGAGATAGGCCGTTGCGGGAATCGGAGAGCCCTCATACACATCGGGTGTCCACATGTGAAACGGTGCCAGAGAAAGCTTAAAAGCCATGCCAGCGGTTATCATTAGCAAGGCTACGATCGAATATCCATCTCCCAAACTATCCGCTGCCATGGGCAGATCTGTGAGACTGGCAAAAGACAGCGTGCCGGTCTGCGCATAGATAAGCGCCATGCCGAATAGTATAAAACCAGAGGCGGCGGCCGAAAGAACGAGATATTTTACTGAGGCCTCCAGAGGATACTTCGCAGACTCTTTGCTATGCATTGGATAGGCGATCATGCCGTATAGAGACATACTCAGCGTCTCTAGCCCCAAGACTGTACTAACGAAATGATTGCTGCTAACCATTACGATTGCGCCTATGGTCGCGATCGTTAACAGCAAGAAAAACTCTTCCTTGTGGTCGTCCAATTCGAAGAAATAGGAAAAGCTAAGAATAGCGATGAGCATCGCTGATGCACAGACCAACACGGTAAACAATAAGCTGTACTGATCGATAATAAGTAGTGGAGTAATCTGCTGATTTGTCCAATCCATCATCGATATAGCGACTAGTGTCGCCACCAGTAGACCGGCAATCGTAATCGAAGCCGTCACAATATAGCTTCGACGAACACCAATCATCAGCATCGCCAAGACCGACGTTGCCGTCACTATTAAAAGCGGCATCAGGGGCAATAAATCGTCAAACGTCATAGTCATAATTCTTATTGCCCCACCGCGAAGAGAACCTGCCCGGTTTCATTAAGCAATTGCATTATTGTCCCAGCCGAGAGATCAAGGAAACTCTGTGGGTACATCCCCATCCAGATAAGGCCTATCATCATTGCACCGAAATAAAACATCTCGCGTCGGCTTAGGTCATGTAGATGACTGTCATCGAAATCCGAATTTCGATAGGCCCCATGGAATACTTTCTGAATGACCCATAACGAATAGACAGAAGCAAAGATAAGACCGAAAGCGGCTGCCACAGTTAAACCGATGTTGGCCTTGAAGGCACCAAGCAAGGCCAGGAATTCCCCAACAAAGTTACCCAGACCAGGCATGCCCAGTGCGGCAACCGAGAAGAACAAGGCTACGAAAGACAGGCGCGGCACCTTCGCCCAGAAACCGCCCATATGATCCATGTCTCGTGTGTGAATTCTGTGCTGCAGCCCACCGGCAAGCATAAACAGCGCCGCGGCGCTTAAACCGTGAGCCAACATCGTCATTACCGCGCCCTGCAGCGCCTGCTCGTTCCAGGCATAGATACCGAGGAGAACGAAACCCATATGACTGACACTGGTATAGGCAATAAGACGCTTAATATCGGTTTGCGCGAAGGCCACCTTGGCGCAATACAGGATACTGATCACCGCCAATGTCATAGCGAAAGGCGCAAACGTCATCGACGCCTCGGGAAACAACGGTATAGCGAATCGTATAAGGCCGTAAGCGCCCGTCTTGAGCAACACCCCAGCCAGGATCACACTACCGGCAGTAGGCGCCTGAGAGTGCGCATCGGGAAGCCATGAATGAAAAGGAAAACTGGGCAGCTTGGTACTGAAGGCAACGAAGAAGCCAAGCATGATCCACATCTCGATAGCGCTACTCGTGCTTACCTTGAGCAGATCGAAGTAATCGAAGCTGAACCAACCGAACTGCACATAATGAAAATACGCCAATGCCAAGATCGATATCAGCATTAACATGCCGGTTACCTGAGTGAAGATAAAAAACTTCATAGCGGCATAGTTCTTGTTCTCGTGGCCCCAGATCGCGATGATGAAATACATGGGGATTAACATCACTTCCCAGAAGAAAAAGAAAAGGAACAGGTCTAGCGCCGTGAACACGCCTATTACACCGGCTAGCGTCCACAGTAGATTGAAGTAAAAGAATCCCGTCTTCTCAGTAATTTCATCCCAGGCAGAACCGATGGCTACAGCCCCAAGAAAGGCTGTTAGCACCATCATCAGAACACTTAGGCCGTCGGCGGCAAGGTGGAAGGAAATTCCGAAGCGAGGCATCCACTGTGCATTTAATTGCACTATCCAACCGGAGTCACCAGCATCGGCCCCTACCAGCGTCAACATGACCAGGAGATCGATCACTACTGCCGTCAATGCAATAACGCGTGGGAACTTTGAATCCAGCCCCTCGGACAGCCAGGCGATCACACCGCCAAAAAACAATATACTAATCAGTACTACCAGAATCATAGTAATACCCCTATGGCGATCAGGAGCACTACAGCTGCGGCAATACTCATAGCGTACCAGCGCAGCTGACCCGTTTGGGTGCGCGCCAACATACTGTGCGCGACTCGAGAGATTTCGACTAACAAGGCGTATATAGCGTCAATGAAGTCTTTCTTGTTGATTCTCGCCAGTAACAGAAACGGCTTAACGAAGAGCAGGTCATACAGTGCGTCCATGCCCCAGCCGCTAAACCAGAATCGGTGCAGCGAAGCCGCGATCGGCATAGCCATCAGCTTCTCGACAGAGAATGTCTTCGACATATAAAAGAGATAGCTTAATCCTATACCCAGAAGTGGAACTACGATCATTACCGCGTGCAGAAAGCCGCTGATGCGATGCTCTTCATGCGCTTCACCATGGCTGAATACCGCGTCTACGGGAATCTGAATCCAACCGCCGAACAATGCCAACACCATCAGAATAATTAGAGGCGTGGCCATACTAAACCCTGTCACTTCTTTCTCTTCGTGGTGGCCCTTGCTCTGGCCAAAGAATACGACGAACACTAATCTAAAACTGTAGATACCGGTCAGGAATGCTCCCAGCACACCTCCCATCCACAGCAACATCCCCGGCCCTTCCATCTCTAGCGCTGCAATCAGAATCTCATCCTTACTGAAATAGCCTGAAGTGAAGGGAAACGCAGCCAAGGCAAGACTGCCAATCATAAATGAGGCAAAGGCGATGGGTAGCTGCTTACGCTTACCCCCCATCTTAAAGATGTCATGCTCATGATGCAGACTGTGTATTACCGTGCCAGCAGCAAGGAATAACAATGCCTTGAAGAAAGCGTGTGTCATCAGGTGAAATACAGATGCTGACCAGGCGCCAACACCCAGACCAAGGAACATATAACCGATCTGGCTAACTGTGGAATAGGCAAGGATTCGCTTGATATCGTGCTGTGTCATGGCGGTGAAACCGGCCATCAGCAGTGTAATCAGTCCTATCCAGGCAACCAGCAACTGTACGCTAGGCGCTAGTTCGAACAAGACATGGGTTCTGGCGATCAGGTAGACACCGGCGGTAACCATCGTCGCGGCGTGAATCAAGGCGGAGATTGGTGTGGGCCCAGCCATGGCATCCGGCAACCATGTCTGTAGCGGTAGTTGAGCAGACTTGCCCACCGCGCCACCCAGCAAAAGCAGTGAGGCTGCTACAGCCAAACCAGAGCCAACAGCCCACTGGGTCTCGGCTGCATGGAGCATATCCTGAATATTTAGTGTGCCTAGCTGAGCAAACAGCAGAAACAGGCCTATCGCCATAGACGTATCGCCTACGCGTGTCGTGACGAAAGCCTTTCTCGCCGCATAGCCATTCTCTGGTTTTTCATACCAGAACCCGATCAAAAGATAGCTACAAAGGCCTACTCCCTCCCAGCCCAGGTATAACAAAACCAGATTATCGGCCAGCACCAACATCAGCATCGATGCTACAAACAAATTCATATAGGAGAAAAAACGGCTGTAACTAGGATCATCCAGCATGAAACCAGTCGAGTAGAGGTGAATCAGAAAACCAACGCCGGTGATCACTAGCATCATTACCAGAGACAGACCGTCGAGATAAAAACTAAATCCAGGGTTAAACTCTCCTACCGCCATCCAGGTCCACACTTCCAGAATAAAATGCGTCTCACCGGAACCCAGAAACTCTACCGCAATCAGGGCGGCCGTGATGAACGAGAGCCCAATAGAACCTGCACCGATAGCGGCGACGGCTTTCTTAGGCAGATTCCCACTAGTCAGCACCAGGCTTAAGAAGCCCAGCAAAGGAAATGTCGGTAATAGCCAAATTAAATCTTGCACTCTAGCTTCCTGCCCCTATCCCTTCATCTGACTCAATACGTTGATATCAACCGTGTGATATCGCCTGTACATTTGAATTATTAGACCCAAGCCGACAGCAACTTCCGCAGCGGCTAAAGTAAGAATCATCAAGAACATAATCTGCCCATCGGCATGCTCCCAGCGTGACGCTGCCACGATAAATGCCAGGCCACTCGCGTTAATCATTATCTCCAACGACATAAGCACAAACACTATGTTGCGCCGCGTAAGAACCCCGACCAGACCCAAGACAAACAGGATGCCGGCCAAAATTAATCCATGTTCAACAGGTATCGATTCCATTATCTTTCGCGACCCATCTGTTTAATTTTGTTAGTCATAACACTCAGTAACTGCGTCTCTATTTCTTCGCCAAATGGTAGGCAGACACCAACCCTGCCAGTAGCAGTATGGAGGCGAGTTCTACCGCCAACACGTAAGGACCAAACAACAAGGCACTTACCTGCATGACATCGACCGTTGTTAACGCCAACTCCTGATCGTATTGAGATAGCACTGTAAGCAATTGCGCAAGCAACACCGATGCGAGTAAAGAAGGAACGACCCAAACCTTGGGACCCATCCAACTACGCTCCTGATCCAGACTCTGTTGCCCCATGTTCAACATCATTATTACAAAGAGAAACAACACCATGATGGCGCCCGCATAGACTATCGCCTCTAATACCGCCGCAAAAGGGGCGCCCAGGACATAGAAACATACGGCTACGGCTAGCAAAGATAGAATCAGATAGATCAATGCATGCACGATATTTGTCTGCAGGATTACCGCAACTGTAGCAATAACAGCAACCGCACCAGCTATATAGAACAAAAGAATCACGGCATCAGACTCCTCACGTTCACCGGCACAGCCTCATTGCGCGCCTCACCCTTATCTTTGCCGCCTATCTTCTTTCCTGCCACACGGTAGAAATTATAATCGTGATACTTGCCAGTGCCGTCGATCAGCAAATCTTCCTTCTCCCAAACCATGTCTTGTCGTTCGTATTCAGCCATCTCAAAATCTGGCGTGAGTTGAATAGCGTTTGTGGGGCAGGCTTCTTCGCAGAAACCACACATGATGCACCTAGAGAAATTAATGCGAAAGAATTCCGGGTACCATCGCCCCTCTTCGTCTTCAGTCTTCTGCAGCGCAATGCAATCTACGGGGCAGGCTACTGCACAAAGATTGCAAGCGACACACCGCTCCTCACCGTCAGGATCACGACTGAGTATGATGCGCCCACGCCAACGCGGAAACATATAAGGCATTTCATCGGGATACTCGACGGTATCCGCCTTCACCCAAAGATGAGAGAACACCCGCCAAAGGGTTACCACCTGACTAGTCAGAGTGTCCTTAATCAGAGTGAGCATGTCTTTCTCCAAATTGTCGCGACATCAGAATGTACTCAAAATAATCACGCCAGTGATAAGCAGGTTCAGCAGAGACACCGGCAACAAGAATAACCAACCGTAAGTCATCAACTGGTCATAACGCGGCCTAGGTATCGCCGCTCTCAGTAATATAAAGAATGCAATAAATGCGAAGGACTTCAACGAGAACCAAAAAATACCAGGTAAGAATGATGGCCCCAACCAGCCGCCGAAGAAGAGCACGGTAATCAATGACGATATCAACACAAGGCCCAGATACTCTCCGACGAAGAACATGCCAAATTTCATGCCCGAGTATTCGGTGTGGTAGCCGGCACAAATTTCCTGCTCTGCCTCCGGAATATCGAACGGTAATCGGTGGCTCTCTGCCACGCCCGCTATTAGAAAAATCACGAAGCCGATAAACTGCGGAATGATGTACCAACCATTCTCTTCCTGAGCGAGAACAATTTCGCGCAGGTTAAAGGTGCCGGAGAGTGCGACTACGCCGAGAATAGAGATACCCATGAAGACTTCGTAGCTAATCATTTGTGCGGCAGCGCGCAACGAACCTAACAAGGCATACTTATTGTCAGAAGAAAGGCCGGCCAACATTACGCTGTAGGCGCCTAGGGAGGCCATAGCGAGTACGAAGAGTACACCTATATTGGAATCCACGACTCCAACTCCAGGCGCGAAGGGAATAACACTAAAGCTGAGAAGAATTACCGTCATGATAATCGCCGGCGCCAGCACGAAACTGAATTTATCGGCGAAGGGGGGCACCCAATCTTCCTTGGTAAAAATCTTAATCATGTCAGCGACTACCTGCAGCAAGCCGAAAGGGCCTACGCGGTTGGGCCCTAGCCGCTCTTGCCAGAAGCTTAACAGTCGACGCTCCACCCAGATAAGCATGGCGGCAACAACGATAACCGTCGCGAGTATCACGCCTATGCTTAAACCGGAACCCACTTCGAATGTCATCAGTTAGATTTCCTCTTCCTGAAAATCACTCACGATTAAACTTGCTATACCGCGACTCGTAGCCTGCGCGGCGCTCTTTTCAATTTCTATTAAACCTGTAAATTCTGCCGGGCTGATATTGGCGTCGCCACAATACAGCAAGGCCGTACCGGGCTTTACGCCGGTTCGGATACAGACGACTACCGGAGCGCCGGTAGGCGTTATAGTGGCCACGTCACCCTGGGTCAATCCCCTGCTCTGCGCATCCTCTGGGCAGATTCCCACATAGGCATCAGTCATGCGCTCGCGAATTGGCTCGGACCTGGCGCTTAATTCATCACTACCGAATATCTGATAAGACAGCGCGAGCTGAAGTTGCTTGCCCGATGGCTGTGCAGCTTCAGCTGGCACGTCAAAATAAGAACCGCTAGCAGTTTTCTCGAACAACAGGCTTCCCAAATGGCCTTGCTTCAGCTCACCGTTAACCTCATCTTGAAACTTGCTAATCGATTGATTCGAATTCCATTTCGGCGCCCACGACGACGCCATAATAGACGCATCTTTTTGGGCGGGAATCCCTTCCATCGAGAACGACATGATGGACTCCTTGTCTTCCATCTGCTTCGGCTCATGCACGTTCACATTCGCAATCATGGCCGTGCGACCACTGTAGCGATGGGATTGTCGAGGCACCTTCATACCTGCAATGAAAGGATTCTCGCCTGGCAATATATCGCGCAATTTAGCAAAACCTGGCGCCTCGCTACAGCATCGCTCTACGAGGTCGTCTATATGCGCGGCATCACTTATCCAGCGCCAGGCAGGCTGCGCCATTTTCTGACACTGATGCACCTGAAAGCTGAGCTGCGCTCTGCCCTCATAATTGATGTAGGTTGCTTCGTGTTCTGAAAATGCAGTAACGGGAAGAATTACATCCGCCTTCGCCGTAGTCGCTGTAGTCACCTGATCCAGTACCAACACTTTCTCAGCCTTATCCAAGGCCGTATCCACCTGACTCCTACCTGCACGTCGGTAGAGGTCATTCTCCAAAACGATAACGCGCTTTGCACCACCGCTGCTTAATTTGTCCAGGGCGACACCGAGACTATTCTTTTCCGCCGCCATCAACCCCATGCCGATGCTATTGACCTCGGGTACTAACAAACACAGATCAATAGCAGCGCCCTCGCCATCTTCATGCAGGGCTCTGGCAATATTAGCCGCCGCCTTAATGAGTTCACTACCATTGCTGCTACCTGCAACGATGAGTGGTCGCTTTGCTCCCTTCAATTGCGCCGCAATCTTTTCCGCTACCGCATCATGCTCGGCCGAAGACGCCGCAGGCGCTGACCCTGAAATTTTATTCGCTATCTGATGCCCCATCGCAACCAGCGCTGGAAGCGACTCGATTACTCTATCGGC
>CAJQHM010000105.1 GCA_905478195.1 uncultured Pseudomonadales bacterium | reverse complement strand
GCGCTAACTTCCCAACAAGAAGAATAATTTTAAGCGAACAATTCTCATTTAGATTTAGAAGCTCGAAATCAGAATTCCTGTCCACATTACGGAGGCGAATGTAAATCGTGAATCCAAAACTAACCCGTAGACGCTTCATCAAAGGGGTAATCGCCTCTGGTGCAGTAGCCACTTCAACCACAATCTGGTACGCGGCCAATGGCCAAGCACGGCCAGCTGGTGCAGTTGAACGCATGATCAGAATTAATATTAACGGCCAGATGCGCAGTGTAGACGTAGCGCCTCAGGAAACACTGGCATCTACTTTACGTTACAAGCTAGGGCTAACTGGCACGAAACTGGGATGTAACCGCGGCGAATGTGGCGCGTGTACTGTTCTTGTTGATGACATCCCCAGCTATGCTTGTTCCGTGTTGACTCACAGTGTGAAGAATAAGCGAGTCGAATCGGTAGAGGGGCTAGAAGCTGCAAATGGTGATCTTCATCCCGTGCAGCAAGCTTTTGTGGATGAGCTTTCTCCACAGTGCGGTTACTGCACTCCAGGTCAGGTTATGTCCGCAGTAGGTTTACTGCGCTCCAACCCTAACCCTACTCGAGAAGAAGCACGGCAGGGCATGGCAGGTAACATATGCCGCTGTGGTTCTTATGACTCTTATCTCAACGGCGTCATGCGCGCAGCACAAATAGGATAATCATCATGGCATATAGGCTAATTGGCAAAGATTTTGTTCCACCAGATGTGCCTGGCAAGGTTACCGGTCGCATTAAATACGCTGAAGACTATGCCCGCGATGGCATGGTATACGCCCGTCTACTCACCAGCCCGGTCCCCCACGGCCGAGTTGTCGCTATCGACGCTTCCGAGGCTCTGGCCATGGATGGTGTGTTTGGCATTTTAACTGCTGATGATGTTTACCCAGATGGTGAACCGCAAAGCACAGGTCTAAAAGTTTTAACGAATGAGCCTACTCTTATGGGTGAGCCTATTCTTGCTGTGGCAGCTAGAGATGAAAAAACAGCTGAGAACGCGATAGCAGCAATTTCCCTAACAATTGAGAGACTGCCTTTTGTACTGGATCCGCTCGACAGCTTGCAAGAAGGTGGAGACAACGCCTACAACGGAGGCAATACCTTCATTTTCCGTCAAGGTTTCGCGGAAGAGAAATGGACTGCTGACCAGGTAGCTAGCTTTAGAAGCGGTAACGAGCCGACTGCTGAGGCACAGCAAAGTTGGGAATACGGCGACCTAGAAGCAGGTTTTGCTGCTTCTGACTTCGTTCACGAGACCACATTTAGCACGGCGGGTTACCCGCATATGTCTATGGAGCCTCGCAGCGCCATGGCCTATTGGGAAAATGGAAAATGCTACCTTCACGGTACCTCGCAAAGCCTAAGCGCTATTGCCGAGCCTATGGCAGCGATCGTCGGTGTGCCACTGGAAGATTTCGTCTTCATCAACGAAGCGACAGGTGGTGGTTTCGGTCAAAGAGCCCGTGCTGGAAGTATCCCAAGCATGGCGATACCAGCCAAGCTCTCGCAGAAGATTAACCGCCCGGTGATGATGCGTGTTTCCCGTGAAGAGGAATTCACTATCGGTGGAGCCAGACAAGGCCTGCAAGGTTGGGTAAAAGTTGGCTTCAAGCGCGACGGCAGTATGGCAGCAATGGATATGTACTGTGTCTCGGATAATGGCGGCAAAGGCGGTGGCGGCGATGCCAATTCCGCGGCAGCCGGCGTGAGTGCCCTTTATCAAACTGAGGCAATGCGATTCCGCAACACCTCAATTGGCACCAACACAGGTCACCGTGGTGCACAGCGGGGTCCAGGTGAGAACCAGATTATGGCCATCATGGCGCCTATTATGGATAAGGCTGCCGAAGAGCTGGGTCTAGATCGATTAGAAATCCGTAAGCTCAACGCCGCACAAAATGGCGATGTTAGCGGACCAAGAAGCACGCCTTTTACCAGTGCCTATATGCCTGAAGCTTTAGAGCAGGCCGCAGCGCAGTTCGATTGGGAGGCCAAGAAAGGTCGTTCCAGACAGACAAATGGCAACAAAGTGCGTGGTCTCGGTATAGGCCAGGGCTACCACAATGCTGGCCGTAGCGGCATGGACGGTTTGATTCGTCTGATGCCAGACGGTCGCCTTCAGATACACAACGGAGTTGGTAACCTCGGTACTTATTCTTATGCTTCTACTTCTCGTGCAGCTGCAGAAGTGTTGATGATGGAATGGGAAAATTGCGATGTTGTAACGGGTCGCACCGACAGACATCTTCCGATTACCTCGCCACAAGACGGGAGTAACTCAATCTTTACTAATACTCGAACCTGCTTCGGTGCAGCGCAAGATTTGTTAGCGAAGATGAAAGAAATTGCCGCGATGGATTTAGGTGGCGACCCTGCTGACTACGAAATTGATGGTTCCAGAATCTATCAGATCGCAGACAACACAGCGGGTATGACTTACGCAGAAGTTGCTCAGCGCGGTGTAGAGTTGGGTGGCAAATTTACTGGCGAAGCTGAACTGCCAGAGGAATTAAATACACTGACGGCGTTATCTGTATCTAGACTTGCAGGTACCGCGCTGATGGGGATTTTCCACGATCCTCGTCACAACGATAATCCTCCTGGATTTACAGTAACTTTTACTGAAATCGAACTGGATAAAGAAACTGGCAAGTTTGAAATTCTCGACATGGTTACAGTGGCTGAGTGTGGAACGGTAGTTCATCCACAAGGCCTTGCTAACCAATTAAGAGGAGGTGCAGTGTGGGGCATCGGTCTTTCAGTTTTAGAGAGACATCTATACGATCCTCAAAATGGTCTTCCAGCTAGCAGTGGTTACTGGCAGAGCAAAATACCTACCTATCTTGATACGCCGGCTCAAATTGGCACTGGCTGGGTGGATCTTCCGGATCCTGAAAACCCTGTAGGTGCTAGAGGAATTGGTGAGCCATCAATGGGCGCTGTATCGGCCGCACTTAACGCTGCAATCTCAGACGCACTTGGTGGACACTTGTTTGACACCGCGCCTGTGACTACAGACATGATCATTAACCATATAGCCGGGGTATCGGAAGAAGCGACTCCTTTGGCTCAGAATAATTTCAGAGGTTGATATGCCCGCTACATCACATGACGTAATGCCCGATATTGAACTTTATCAGCCCACTGATGAAGCAAATGCCTTGGAATTAGCAGGCACACTAGGTGACGACGGTTGGATCGTTGGTGGCGGTCAGGATACTTACGGTTGGTTGAAAGACCGCAACAAGTCTCCTGCAGCCATGATCGAGATAGCTCAGATTGATGCCTGGAGGGGAGTGAAGGAAACCGCAGACGGTATCGAAATCGGCGCGGTGACTACACTGACAGACATCGCTAACCACCCTCTGGTGCAATCTAAGTTCGGCCTTCTTGCTACAGCGGCAAGCAAGGTTGCTAGCCCGCAGATTCGCAATGTTGGAACTTTGGGTGGAAATTTAAATCAGGACGCGCGTTGCTGGTATTACCGTCGCGGACTCGATTGCTACCGTGCCGGTGGCAATATTTGTTATGCAGATTCTCCTGAAGGGTTGAATCGTGAGCACGCTATCTTCGGAGCTAGCCGCTGTGTTGCGGTCAGCCCTTCAGATACCGCGCCTGCTTTAGTGGCTCTTGATGCAACTATGGTCGTAGCGAGTGCGAGTGGTGAGAGACTGATTCCTGCCCAGGATTTCTTCGTAGGCCCTAATCGCGACATCGTCAATATGACAGTGTTAAACGAAGGGGAGATTCTGACAGCAGTTCGCTTGCCCAACGAATGGGCGAATGCGGAGTTTTATTTCGAGAAAGTCGCTGACAGAAATGTGTGGGACTTCGCGCTAGTAAGCGTAGCGGCGGCCATTAAAGTCTCCGCTGGTGCAATCACAGACGCTCGCATAGTATGCGGTGCTGTCGAATGTACGCCTCGCCGACTGGAAGTTGTCGAAAATGCTATTCGCGGACAACAGCGTTCGGACCAACTAGCTGATCAGGTAGCAGCCATGGCCACCGATGGAGCAAGACCGTTGAACTACAATCATTTCAAAGTGCCATTGATGGAAAATCTAGTTAAGAGAGCGGTCCGAGGTTAATCCTCGGGTCATCTCGAGTTAACTAAATAGATACTAAATAAGAAACATAAGAAAAGAGGGTAGTACAGTGGGAGAAATTGTCCGCTATAAACGCGATGTTTGGGGTGAAGAGGTAATTCTTGGTGTTTCATGGGATTTGCTTTGGGTGGTTGCAGTTGCAGTTTTAGTTCTACTTGCAGCTCACGCGATTATCATGGCTGCTTTAGCCAACAAGAAGATTGAAAAGGCTTCATCTGAAGGTCGACGAGTCTTGCGTCATGAGACAATTGACAGATTGTTCCACTGGGTTATGGCCGCAAGTATTTTGGTCCTGATTGCGACTGGCACGGCACCGATTCTTGGGCTACGCATCGCATGGCTGAATATTCATTGGATCGCCGGCTTACTGCTTACCTTCGTAGTGGTTTTTCATATTATCCGGTCTCTCTTCTGGCAAGATTTCAAGTCGATGATTCTGGGGCCGAAAGACTTTGGCGAGCCATTTGATTCATCCAAGAAGCCGGGCAAATATACTTTCGAACAGAAAGGCATGCACTGGGCAGTAACCGTAGTTGTGCTAGCGGTTATCGTGACTGGCGTACTGTTGTTCTTGCAGATCGATACTCCGTTCTGGGATCGGACTAATAGCATGCCGGAAGATCAGTTAGGTCTTATGTTCTTACTCCACGGTCTTTCTACTCTTGCGCTGATAGCTCTTGCGGCGACGCATATCTACTTCGCCTTGAGACCGGAAAAATTGTTCTATACGCGTTCTATGGTATCTGGTTGGATTTCGGAAGATGAAATGACGGCAAACCATGACACTAGTCTATGGTCTCCCAAGGAAGCCGATTAATTCTTTCGTGTCGATGTCTGATACGAATCCGAAAACGAAAAACGAGTAAAACGCTGTGATAGAAGAAGATATAGAAGCGATAGAGTCTGGCTACGAGTTCCTGTTGGCATTTGCCGCGCAGGGACGGCCGGCTCAGAACGAAACAGGGCCTGGTCCTCATGCCAGACCTACGATCGAAGGAATTGCAGCAGCGATGAACAATATCGCGACTGCACTGTCAGACAGTAAAGATGACTTCGAACAAGTCATTGCTAATGATTGCCGAAATGCAGGTGCCGCTCTGGCATTTATTCTCGCTCAAGAGAAGATAGGGTCGGAGATTGTGGACAACTTGAATGCGTCTATTCATCTGCGAGCCGTGCTGACAGATTTATTTCTGTACAGCGAAGCATTGAAGCCATTAGATACTGGCGAAGCGGTGGCCCCGAGTGCAGCGGGTGGCGTTGAGACCTACGACGCAACCCAGAAGTAAAACTACATCGTCCTGAAGTTGCTCTATGGCTTTTCAGGCTGATGACTAGCAAAAACGGAATCGGACTAGCGCCTGTTCCGTTTTTTGTTTTCTACCTTTGAATAAAAAGGCGAGGAGCCTGTGACAGACATGATCGAATGGCCAGCAAGGATTAAATTGGCGCAGTTGCCTACACCTCTTACGAAGTTGGAGAAATTTTCCCAGCGCTTCGAAAACACTACTGTGTGGGTCAAGCGCGACGAACTCACCGGCACGGAAGTCTCGGGAAACAAGATTCGCAAACTGGAGTTTTGTATCGCCGAGGCGCAGGCACAATCCTGTGACACAGTAATCACCTGTGGCGGAATCCAATCGAATCATTGCCGAGCTACGGCAATACTAGGGGCTCGGTTGGGTATGAAGGTACACCTGATCTTGCGTGGTGAGAGGCCCCAGATGCCGGAGGGTAATCTATTGATGGACTACCTCAGCGGTGCAGAAATTACCTATCTGAATCAGGGCGAATGGAGTAGTCATGAAGCTCTGGCAAGAGAGCTTCAGGCGTCTTATCAGGCGCAAGGTCGGAAGGCCTTCTTTATTCCAGTTGGGGCAAGCGACGAAGTAGGTCTATGGGGTTATATAAAGGCGAGCGAAGAATTGCTTCAGGATTTTAGCGACCTTGATTTGGAGCCTGAGTATATCGTTACCGCCACCGGTTCCGGTGGCACCCAGGCTGGGCTGATCGTGGGTACGCAGATGCTGGGAATCAGGAGTCAGGTGGTCGCCTTTAACGTGAGCGACGATGCCGCCTACTTCGACAGGAAAATACGCGACGATGTGACGCTCTGGAAGCAACGATACAATCAACAGTTCGACCAGGACGCAATGACGATAAAGACCGTAGAGGGTTATCTGGGCGCAGGCTATGGAATAGCAGGGCCAGAAATCTTTGATATTATTTCCGAGTTGGGTCGCACCGAAGGTCTTTTTCTAGACCCAGTCTATACAGGAAAAGCCTTTCATGGCATGGTAACCGAGCTACTTAAGGGTGAATCGGGGCAGCTATCTGGCGCTAAAAACGTAGTTTTCATCCACACCGGCGGTCTGTTTGGTGTATTCCCCCAGCAGCAGAACTTTCGATTTGAATAGGGTGTGATAGGTGAGGCGAAACCTGCTTATCAGTTTTTGCAATTGAAATTGGACTCATTATGAATAAGATCACTCGGCCTCAGTTTGTAAAGACCTTGATTGCGACTGCTTTCATTTTCCCCAGTGTGCTGGGCATTTCTGTTCTGGCACAACCGCAGGACGGCACGGCCGGCGCGAGCTATTCATCGGCTGCACCCGACGGCGTTGCGTCGGCAAGCTATTCGGCACCTGAGCCTGCCACCGAGCTTATGGAAGGCAACAACGAAGAGTTGTTGCTCGCCAATACTCAGATGTTGGTTGAGGGCAGTTTGCGCTCCGGAGAAGGCTATTTCAGTGCCGACGGCGAGCGTTTTATCTATCAGAGCGAGACTACCGGGAATAACCCTTTCTATCAGATCTATGTAATGGACCTGAATAGCGGGAGTTCGCGTAAAGTCTCTCCCGGTGTTGGGCTTACTACCTGCGCCTGGATCCACCCGACTCAAGATTTGGTAATGTTTTCCTCTACTCACGAAGACCCGGATGCGCGAGCCAAGCAGGCGGAAGAAATCGCAATACGAGAGAGTGGTGTTAGCCGTCCATATGGATGGGACTATGATCGTCACTACGATATCTATCAGGCCGACAGCAATGGCAATGATCTTGTCAATCTCACCAATAGTGACGGCTACGATGCAGAAGGTTCTTACTCTGCCGATGGCAGCCAGATTCTATTCGCATCCAATCGCGAGGCCTATCAGAGAAATTTAAGTCAGGCGGAGCAGAAGCTCTTTAACGACGATGCATCGTATTTCATGGATCTTTATCTGATGGATGCCGATGGTTCAAATGTCAGACAGATAACCCATTCGCCGGGTTACGACGGAGGCCCCTTCTTCAGTCCAGACAATAGCAAGGTCGTTTGGCGTCGCTTCAATCCGGATGGCAACAGCGCCGAGATCTGGACGATGAATGTCGATGGCAGCGGTCAACGGCAGTTAACGGCAGACGCCATGGTCTCCTGGGGCCCTTACTATCATCCCAGCGGTGACTACATAATCTACTCCAGCAATATATTGGGTAATGCTAATTTCGAACTATTTATGATCGATCCCGAAGGTAGCAATCCGCCGGTTCGTGTCACCAATACAGCAGGCACGGATATTCTCCCGGTTTTCTCGCCAGATGGTAACAAGCTAGCATGGAGTACTACGCGCACCGCGGATGGTACTTCGCAGATTCATATGGGTGATTGGAATCATCAACAGGCGTTGAAGTTATTGGGGCTATAATTGTAGTCACGATGATTGAGTACTGAAGAGTAATGGCGAACGGTATTGCAATGAGAGAGCTCTTTCGAAAAATCATTGTCAGTGCGACCCTGTGGGGTGCAATCTCCGCGCAGGTCGGCTGGGTGTCGGCGCAGACTATTGATAGTCCTGCTAGCGTCGATAATCAGGACAGTGAACCGGCGCTCGTTCATCACAGCCTCAGAGTAATCCTCGATCCACAGAATCAATCGGTCTCCGTGGAAGATACCATTACCGTGCCGGATTCCATG
Organism: uncultured Pseudomonadales bacterium; assembly: GCA_905478195.1. Classification (GTDB taxonomy): domain Bacteria; phylum Pseudomonadota; class Gammaproteobacteria; order Pseudomonadales; family Pseudohongiellaceae; genus UBA9145. The sequence goes on along the minus strand of CAJQHM010000105.1, from coordinate 17,921 downwards.
TTAGGAAATCCCCTCACTTTTTCTCTGAACAGTAATCTTAGCATTAGCAATAATTTCCGGCGTCTCCAAGCTCTCGCAGCAGACCCGGCCGCTACCGTTGCCGGAATCAATAACACCGGTGGCTTAGCCGCTGCTACGACGCAGTATAGTCTCAGCCCACCCAGGCGAAACTCCAGTACCGTCCTTATTAGTTATAGTGGAACAATCTTCGATACCGCCGAACAGACCAGTGTCGAGTACGCCCAAAGCTTCGCCGAGAGTTCCGGTATTATCAGTGAGCAGGGTGTCTTCCTAAATAAAGGCAGTGCCTGGGTTCCCGATTTTGGAGGCGATCTTATTAGTTTCGACCTGCGGGTAGAGTTCGCCGCCTCTGCCGGCAGTTGGACGGCGGTGAGTCAGGGAGATCGCCTGGAGAGCAACGGCTGGCACAGCGATCAACCGATGGAAGAAGTCTATCTGATCGCGGCCGACTTCACCGAATACTCGCAACAGGCGGGCGATGTTGAGGTGCTTGCCTATCTGCGCAATCCGGATCCGAATCTTGCGACGAAGTACATGGATGCCACTGGGCGCTATTTGGCTCTCTATGAACCGCTGCTTGGTGAGTATCCCTACAGCAAATTCGCACTGATTGAGAACTTCTGGGAGACAGGGTACGGCATGCCCTCGTTTACCCTTCTGGGTGAGCAGGTCATTCGTTTCCCCTTCATTCTTGAATCATCCTATCCCCATGAGATTCTGCACAACTGGTGGGGCAACGGTGTCTATCCTGACTATGAAACCGGCAATTGGAGCGAAGGCCTAACAGCCTACCTTGCGGATCATCTCTTTCAAGAGATGGATGGGTTGGGGCATGAGTATCGCAAGGAGATGTTGGCTAGATACAAAAACTATGTGGCCGAAGACGTCGATTTTCCGCTATCTCAGTTTACTTCGCGTAATTCCGCTGCCTCTCAGGCTATTGGCTACGGCAAGACTCTGATGCTCTGGCATATGCTGCGAATTCAATTGGGTGATGAACTCTTTCTGACAGGCTTACGCGAATTTTACCAAGACTATAAGTTCAAGCGAGCCACCTTCGAAGATATTTCCATGCATTTCTCTGAGCTCAGTGGCTTTGATCTCAGCGACTTTTTTAATCAATGGGTAGGTCGTGCTGGTGCGCCCGAACTATCTATTTCGGTCGAAGAGGTCATTGGAAATAGAGCCAGAATCATGTTTGCGCAGATTCAGCCAGAAGAGCCCTATACACTTAGGGTGCCAGTTGCCCTTTATTACGAAGGAAGCGACACGCCGACAATATATGATATCGATATCAGTCAGAGACTCGAAGGGGTAATGGCGGATAATTACGATCAACTGCAGGCGGTACTGGTCGATCCATTCTTCGATGTTTTTCGCACATTGGACCGGGAGGAGACACCTCCGACGATTGGTGAATTGTTCGGAGCCGAGCGCATTAGTTTCGTAGTGCCGCAATCGAATAGGCAGCACTGGATGCGCATGGTCGAATCCTTCGCCATCGGTGTAGATGCACAGATAATCAATGTCGAAGATATTACGGAGCTGCCTCAGGGCCGATCGGTTTGGGTGCTGGGTCGTGACAATGCATTTGCACAGACGGTTTTCGATGCCAGTAGTGTCTACGGTGTGCAGACGAGTCCATCCTCACTCATCATGGCAGGTAGCGATGTCGAGTTTGAGAATCGTAGCAGTGTTCTAGTCGCTCGCCACCCCGCAAATGCCGAGCTTGCCCTGGGCTTCATCGACGTGGATCAGATGATTGCCATGCCGGGAATGATCGAGAAGCTGCCGCACTACGGCAAATATTCGTTCTTGAGTTTCCTGGGTGCCGAGCCTAGCAATGATGTGAAGGGAGTTTGGTCAAGCCCCGAGTCACCAATGCAATGGCTGAAACCGGATCTTCAGGTTGCGATCGATTTCGAGAATTTGCCGACAATGGAGCCGCTTGCAGTACTGCCATCTAAGTACATGCCCGACCAATTACGTCGACACGCCATGCAGTTATCCTCTGCGGATATGGAGGGCAGAGGGCTAGGGAGTGAGGGCATCGATAAGGCGGCACAGTATATAGCGGAGCAATTTCGAGCGGCGGGATTACAAACGCTGAACGGGACCTATATTCACGAATGGAGCCAGAGCATCGCCGGTAGAGGCAACATCTCTATGGCTAACGTTATTGGAATGATCCCCGGCGTGAACCGTTCGCTAAGTAATCGTCCTGTGATTATCGGTGCTCACTATGATCACCTCGGAATAGATATTGAATCCGGGCGACACTATCCAGGAGCCGATGACAATGCAGCCGGTATCGCAACAATGATTGAGGTTGCCAGGCAACTCGCTCGAGCCTTTACGCCTCAGAGGCCGATTCTATTCGTTGCCTTCAGCGGGGAAGAGTCTGGCCTGTTAGGCTCGCAGCACTTTGTGCAAGACCCGCCAGCAGGCTTTACCGCTGCAGACTTCTACGCGATGATTAACCTCGATGCTGTAGGCCGTCTCGACGGGCGGGATCTTCAGGTCTTCGCAACCGATAGTGCCTACGAGTGGCCGTTCATGGCACAGGGAATAGGCTTCACCATTGGTGTAAATTCCACCTTTCCGCCTAATACCATAGCAAGCAGTGATCACGTGAGTTTCCTCAATGCTGGCATACCTGCGATTCATCTGTTCAGTGGCGTACACGCCGACTATCACCAGTTGAGCGACAGTGCCGACAAGCTCGATCTAAGTGGCATGTCGGATATCGCGCTTTGGCTGGAAGAGGCGGTCGTATATCTTGCTGATAATGCTGAACCCTTGCGGGTTACTCTCGCTGGGGCTCCAGTGCAGGTACAAAGCACTACCGCTGTTAATGGAGAAAGGGCCGCGAGCCTGGGCACGGTGCCAGACTTCGCCTTTGCCGGCCCCGGAGTTCGGCTTAGCGATGTAACCCCCGGTGGTGCGGCCGAATTGGCTGGGCTGCGCGCCGGTGATGTCCTGCTGAACTACAACGGGCAGCCCGTGAACGATCTGCAAACCTACTCCAATCTGCTACGCCAGTCGGCACCTGGAGATACCGTGAGTCTGGACATCCGTCGAGACGAACAGTCACTTGCCCTTGAGGTTCTCTTGCAAGCTCGCTAGATTCTGATCTCGCTTCGCACATCTAACGCAGGGCGCCAAACAGGAAGGCGGCAAACAGGCAGAGTAGCGACACCGTGATCAGGTGGCGATTCATGCTCGATTTCTTCGAAGCCCACTCATATCTCTCCTCCTCAACAAACAAACAATTCTGACCCTTCTTAAAAAATTTCACCAGATGCTCCTTAGGTATTGATAGTGGATTAGCGTGTATTACAACCGAGTAATCTGACAAGCGATGGGCCGAATCAAGGCAAACTGCAGAGCAATAATGACGAAACATGGCAGATGCCGCATTGCTTGGCCGATATAGCAAGGAGTGGATTCGTTCACTGTTGGAAGAAATTTGTAACTATTTGTTTCTATTTAGTAATTTAGCAAAACTATTGCGATATAGTGAAAATCCAATAAGAAGTGCATAGCCGAGATTTAACAGGCCTCGGCGATAAAGAGCCAACCCCAGGGTACAGAAATGACCAAGTTTTGCCTTCACATTAGTCTTTGCCTCCTGTCCTTCCTGTTTACCCTACCGCTACTGGCACAGCAGTCACTCCCACAGCTCACTCGGTTCGACGAGAGCGATGCGAATATCACACTAGATGGCTTTGTCGACGAGGCAGTCTGGGAGAATATTCCAGTAGTCGATGGCATGAGGGTTATCAACCCGGATACTCTGGCAGAAACTCCCTACGAGACTCACGTTCGTATGTTCTATACAGAGCGGGGCATCTACATCTCTTCTATAAATTATCAGCCAGCCGAGACTCTGGTGGCGCGCATGACTTCACGAGACACGCAGTTAGATCGCGATGGTTTCGTAGTCGGAATCGATGCCTCAGGTGGCGGACTGTATGGCTATTTTCTGCGCATTAATCTTGGCGATTCGATGACCGATGCGTCTCTGCTTCCAGAGCGGCAAATGAACATGCAATGGGATGGATCCTGGAATGGGCGCACCCAGGCATTAGATGATGGCTGGAGTGTCGAGTACTTTGTGCCCTGGTCCATGATGCCCCTGCCGCAAGTCGATGACGTAAGGCAGATAGGGTTTTATTTCGAAAGACAGGTGGGTCACCTCGGTGGCGAGGCTTGGTCCAATCCTGCACTGCCGCGTACTGTGAATCAGTATCTCTCTGCCTTCGAAAAATATGAACTCAGAGATATCGAGCCACGCAGACAACTAACCTATTACCCGTTCGCTTCGACTGTAGTCGACAATGTAAGAAACGAAACACAATTCAAGGTTGGCTCGGAGGTGTTCTGGCGGCCCACATCAAACACGCTCCTCTCTGCAACGCTGAATCCGGATTTTGGTAATGTAGAGTCTGACGACGTAGTGGTCAATCTGACAGCCTTCGAAGTGTTCTTTCCTGAACGAAGATCCTTCTTTCTCGAAGGGCAGGATATCTTTAATACTTCGCCCAGAACTGCCGGTCGCGGCGGGCCAGGTGGCCCAGTTTCTCTACTTAATACGCGCCGCATCGGCGGTGCAGCTATTTACAATGTGCCTAACGATGTGAACGTTGTGCCGACTGACTTAAGCATGCCGACAGAGTTGTTAGGAGCGGTTAAGTTTGCTGGCCAAAATGGGAGTTGGCGTTATGGAACACTGCTCGCCTCGGAGGACGATAGCGAGATTAGAGGTGAACTCGATGATGGCACTCGAGTTCATCTGCAAGCACAGGGAAGAGATTTTACTATAGCTAGAGTGTTATATGAGAATACCGGGTCGGGTGGTCGTCGTGCGTTAGGCTGGATGGGCACTAATATTTCACACCCCGAACTCGATGCCACGGTGAATGCGATAGATGCTCACTATTTCTCAGCCGATAATCGTTGGGTGATAGATGCTCAGCTTATGCATAGCGATGTTGACGGCGTCACCGGAGCGGGTGGCTTCGCCGATGTCAGCTATCGGCCACAGCGAGGCGTACAGCATACCCTGCGTTCAACCTATATAGATGACACGCTGGATATCAATGACCTTGGCTTCCTGACCCGAAACGATCAGATGAATATGGACTACAACTATTCCAAAATCGAGTCGGATGTCCCGGGGCTGCGTGGACGCAATACGAGCATCTTCATTACTAATCAGTGGAACACACAAGGTCAGCCAGTTCGAACGGGGCTTTTCTTCAACCGCGGATACAACTTCTTAAACAACAATCAGCTCGATTACAGTATTCGCTATTTTCCCGAGCGCATCGACGACAGACTGGGGCGTGGCACTGGAGATTTTCGGATAACCGAAAGATGGGGTGCAAATTTAAGATACAGTACCAACCGCGCAGAAGCTATCTCCTATAACGTGAGCTTAAACCTCGATCAGGATGAGCTGGGGCCGTCGCGAACACAGGGCTCTGCGGGTATTGTGTGGCGCGCCAATGACAGGTTTTCTACCGATCTCTCCCTGAACTATACCGACCGAGAAGCGCTACTCGTACACAGGGGGCAGGGAAACTACACCAGCTTCGAATCTCATCAATGGGCGCCGCGGCTTGAGACAAACTATTTCATCTCTGCCAAACAGCAGTTACGTTTCACGGCACAGTGGACAGCGTTGAAGGCCTTCGAAGACCGTTTCTGGCAGGTGAATCCTAATCGCCGAGATTTCCTGCAACCGGTTGCGAATCCAGATTCGACGCCTGATGACTTTGTTATTAGCCGGCTCACATTTCAGGCCAGATATCGCTGGGAGATTGCTCCATTATCTGACCTATTCGTTGTTTATACCCGGGGAAGTAACCTACCAAGAGACAGCTTCGACACATTTCAGACTCTTCTCGAGCAGTCATGGAACGACAGGATTGTCGATACCATAGCGATCAAGCTGCGCTATCGATTAGGCTCATAGGCGGCAACTACTTTTTCTGGTGTCGTATTCTCGGTGCGCTTGGTAGTATAAGTGCTAGGGTTTGTCGCTTAGACTTACGATCGCACATTCATCGCCTAGAGGCCATGGAATATTCTCTGGCAGGCACCGAGGTAACTCTAATGCATCTTCTTCGTTTCAAATTTAACGTCGCCAAGGCTATCGGTCTACTACTCATGACAGCAACACTATCCGCTCAGGTACAGGCACAGAAAGTCGTTATCGCTCACCGCGGAGCCAGTGGCTACTTGCCGGAGCACACGCTGCAAGCGAAAGCCATGGCCTATGCCATGGGTGCGGATTACATCGAGCAAGATGTAGTGATGACTAGCGATGATAAGCTCATCGTCTTGCACGATATTACCCTGGACAGAACTACCGATGTCGCCGAACGCTTTCCCGATCGTGTGCGCGAAGACGGTCGATACTACGCTATTGACTTTACTCTCGCGGAGATTCGACAGCTGCGGGCCAGTGAAGGCTTCGAGATCGACGATGGTGAGAAGAAGCAGGGCTACACGGAGCGATTTCCAATGGGGAAATCGACTTTCAGCGTGCCTACTTTGTCCGAAGAGATCGAACTAATACAGGGGCTAAATAAATCTACTGGAAAGAACATAGGGATCTATCCTGAAATAAAGTCTCCTGAGTTTCACCGCGAGGCAGGCAAAGATATCAGCACCGCAGTAGTAAAGATGCTTAAATCTTATGGCTACACTAGCAAGCAGGATAAAATATTTCTGCAGACCTTTAGCTTTGAAGAATTACAGATTATCCGTGAGCAGATTCTTCCCGCAGAAGGTATCGAACTTAATCTAGTGCAACTGATCGGCGACGTTTCTTCTTATCCGTGGATGTTCGAAGAAGACGGCATGGAAAAATTATCGGCCTTCGCCGATGGCGTTGGTCCGGATAAAGGGCTCGTGGTTTCCAGAAGTTCGCAGAAGACAAACCTTCAGGTGACTGAATTTGTGGGCCGGGCTCATGCGGCCGGCATGCAAGTTCATCCCTACACCTACCGCCTGGATCCGGGGCAGGTGCCAGCCTATGCGGATAGTTTCGAAGACCTGCTGGAGATTCACTATTTTCGCGCGAATGTCGACGGCGTGTTCACCGATTTTCCTGATCGGGCAGTGGATTTTCTGCGCAACAGATAGAGTCCTGCGCTAGAAGTTGTAGCGAAGGCCCAGAAAGGCAGCCCTGGGCGCGCCAGCGCCTAGGAATACAGGATTAGTCAGATCCTCAATAATAGGCACTTCCAACTCGGCTGGCTCTTCCCCCAGTAAGCCAAAACTCTCGTATTCTCTGTCGAAGAGGTTGTCTATCTTCGCGAATACCTCGAGCTTCTCGTTGACGCTATACCGCGCGCGCAGGCTCACCATGGTATAGCCGGAAACTTCGTCCAACTGATTGGATTCATCGCCACGCAATACCTGATTACCATTGCTGAGTATGTCCAGCCCAAGGCTGAGGCCGCTGCTGAACTGGTAATCGCTGGATAGCTTAAATTGATGCTGCGGAATGCCGGGAATACGGTCGCCGGAGCGTACTCTAATCTCACCCTCATCGTCGGCGAATGCATGGTTAGGGCTCAATGCCTGAAAACTGTCTTCAAAAGTTGCCTCTATGAAGCTGTAGGCCATCAACCAACTAAAAGCCTGCCATTGTCCCTGTAGGCTGGATTCGATGCCCGCCCTTCGCGTTTGGTCTACATTGGCGAAAAGGCCAGTGGAGCGGCCTGTGGTCTGAAACAGGATGTCGTCCTTATTCAAGGTATGAAACAGCCCCAGAGAGTAGCCTACATCACCCAGAAAACCGCGTGATCCCAATTCGAAACTCTTGGCGATCACGTCATCCAGTGGTGGGTCAGCCAGGAAGGCATTCGGCAGGCGACACTCCAGATCGACATCGGCTGGGTCTTCCCCGGCTTCGATGGCAAAGGCTACAGCAAGGTCGAAGACTCCCTCGTTACAGGCAAGCTCTATAGGCGTAGGTGCGCGGGAAGATTCACTATAAGACGCATACAGGCTATGACTATCATTCGCCTGCCAGGTTAGGCCTAGTGATGGATTGACTCTGGAAAAATTATGGTCACCGTTAAGTTCGGGCCGCATGCCAGACCTGTCGCGCAGTACAACGTCGGTATAATTGCCGCGGGCAGATAGCGTCAAGGCTACAGTCGAGCTCAAGTCCATCGTGTTTGTAATGTAGAGACTACTGGATTCTGTTTCGGTATTAATAGAAGTAGCCTCGCTATCGACAAATGTGCCGGTGCCCAGACCTCGCGTGAGTCTGGAAATTGGATCGAGATTGGCAAGTTCCAGAACCGCATCGAAATTCGATTCGCCTCGGTAATAGGCACCCCCTGCAATGATCTGAGAATCGTAGCCCAGGAAGTTGCCTCTCACGGTCCATTGGAAATCGGCGCCTATACTTTCCTGGCTTCTGTCGCTCAGGTTATTTATACCCTGATCGGAAAGCACGCCTGTACCCGATAGATCATCTGCAAAATTTTCAAGATTAAATTCGTCGTCCGATCCCATCATGGCAGCGGTTTGATTCAGAAATGCTTCGAGGGCATCACTATCGGCAAATTGATTCTCACAGATGTCGTCGTCATCGAGGCCAAGCTCTTCGAGATCGTCGCCTTCGATACCGTCCAGCAGTTGCGGCATGCCACCAAGGCTGCACACTGCAAATTCCGAACCGTCACCGTTAAACGACTTTGTCTTATTCTTGCGATAGAAAAAATTTCCACCGAAACTAATATCGCTACTCACGTCATGCTGATAGTCGAAGCTAATCATCTGCATGTCGTTCTCGGTAATGTCAGGCCCAGTGAAAATAGCTTCTCTATCTAGGGCCAGCAACTCAGTAGGTGCCGCGCCATTACCTATTAGTTCAGATTGACCATATTGGTAATTAAGATTGAGCTGAGTGGACTGGTCGCGCCAGCCCACACTGCCATAAAAATTCAATGCATCGGATTCAGACTGGTCGCGCCAGCCATCTTCCTGAAAGCTTTCCAGGTTCGCATAGTAGGCCAGGGAACCATTGTTACCGCCTGTTTCGAAATTCGCCGTCGTGCGACCAAAGGATCCTGAGCTTATTTCAACGTTAGTGCCCTCAGAGCTGAAGCCATCTTTCATATCGATTACCAGCGAGCCACCAAGACTGTTCAGGCCGAACAATGGATTTGCTCCTCCGGATAGGGTGATGCTTTGCACCGCGGATTGTGGGAGTAGGTCCCAGTTAACCGCATCGCCAAGCGGCTCATTGATGCGGGCGCCGTTCTGATAGACAGCCAGTCCCTGTGCCAAGCCAAGCAGGGGTGAGGCGGTGAAGCCTCGGTATTGCAGGTCAGGTTGCATTGGGTTGTTCTGCGCATCGTTTAGCGAAACGCTGGTGAAGCTTTGTCGAAGAAAGTCTGAGATATTCAGCGGGTTCGCATTCTCTATGTCAGACGCATTGCGGTTCTGCACGGGGAAGGGGATCTTGGACTTATCGAGGCCTGCCCCAGAAGGGATCACTCCAATAATCAAAACTTCCTCTGGGTCCTGGGCATGAGCCATCTGGGCTCCAGCTTGGAATACTGCAAAGAGAGTTATGGAGACCACGAGCCTGCTGTGCATAGCTATCCCTGTGTTGCTTAACTACGATTTAATAGGACGCTGGAGTATAGCAGAAGCCTAGACAACACTTCAGCTCACCCGGGGATTTGATACACTGTAGCCTGACGAAAATCAGGTGGGTGGAGCAAAGATGGCAACTATTTTAATTACCGGAACTAACCGCGGAATCGGACTGGAATTCACCAAGCAGTTTCTGCAACGGGGAGATCGAGTAATAGCGACCTGCAGAGACCTTGCCGCCGCAGATGCCTTGCGCGAGCTTCAGGAAAAGTTCGATGGCTTGCAGCTTCTGCAGTTAGACGTTGCCTCTACCGATTCGATGCGTGAGTTTGTGCAGGAGCTAGACGGCACGGCAGTCGATGTCTTTATCAACAATGCTGGCGTCTATGGTCCAGCGAACCTCAAATTTGGTGAGATCGATGGGCAGGTTTGGGCATCGGTTCTACAGGTAAATTCCATCGCACCTCTTATCTTAAGTCAGATGCTCATGCCGAACCTGCGTGCGGGTAAAGACAAGAAGATGTTGTATCTCACCTCGAAGATGGGGTCTATCGCTGACAATAGTGGAGGCGGGTCCTATATCTATCGTAGTTCCAAGACCGCGTTGAATAGTGCGGTCAAAAGCTTGGCCATAGACTTGGCTTCAGAGGGCTTCATTGCGGCGGTCTTGCATCCCGGCTGGGTGCTAACCGACATGGGTGGGCCGAATGCCTTGATAGATACCAAGACCAGTGTCGCGGGCATGATGAAGGTAATCGAAGGGCTCAGCCCTGAACGCTCCGGGAACTTTTACAATTACGATGGCAATGTTATCCCCTGGTAGCTTTGTAAAACTAACTGTGGCGCACGGCTTTGCGTTTAGCGCCGCGTAAGTAAACATGGTAAGGTAAGCTCCCTTTTTTGAGTCGACCTTTTACTTTGGTCGACTATTGAGTCGCCAAACTCTAGCCGGCATTGAATATTTGATGAGTCTCCACAAATCTCGCTACACCCTCAAGATCTTGATTCTGTTTGTCTCTTTCCTATCGAGTCAGAATGCAGCTGCACACGGCGGCGTCGCCTTCGAGGACGACCTCTGTGTGATCAATATCGATTTCCTGCAGGCACACTTCACCGTGTTCCAGCCGGAAACCAGAGAATCGGATGAATTCTGTGAAGATATCCCCGACGTCGCACGCTCTGTATTCGTCATGGAATACCTGCACAGCCTGCTACCGGAGATGGCCATCGATTTCCGTATCATTCGTGATATTAATGAGGTTGGCAGATATGCGACTCTCGACGATGTGCTGGCTATCGACGACCTCGAGGCAGCAACCGTCTACTATGAGCCGCCACGAATCGAGCCCGGTGGCTTTTATACGGCGAGCTATGAGTTCGACGCCGAGGGCACCTATATAGGCGTTGTCACGGCGGATCATCCAACGGAAGATCGGTACTACACAGCCGTGTTCTATTTTCAGGTCGGCGGCGCCGATTACGGCACCCTGCCTCTATTCTTAGCTCTGCTACTGCTCCTACAGACAGGCTACTGGCTTAGCAATGGCGGCTGGGAGCGACGCAAACAGCGACTCGCCGCCAAGAATCAAGCCTCCTAGCACTGCGTCGATCTGACACTGCAATCGATGACACGCTTGCACCCTCGATTTCAAAGTTTTAGTGTGTTGCCAATACGCCGATATGATTAAGCGTAGACGTATTATTGTTGTTTTCTGTTCCAGTTCGTGTTCCTGGTTTTGGTTGATTATCGTAGGGTGAATCTACGTGAATGCTAAGATTTTAAGGTTAAACAAAGCGGGTATCCCGGTAAGTTGGCTTAGCAGAGAAGAGACTGCAACTCTGTTGGTTAAAGACCTAGTCGTCTGGTCATTGGGAAATACCGTCTTCGAGATGCGAGGGGGCTATAATCGTAGCGGCAAGCAATCCGTCTTGCGTCTGCCTAGCATCGTGGCCTGTGCAGGAAAGGTTCACGCAGAAGGGTTCAACCCACCCCTGGAAAACAAATTTCTATTTCGTCGTGACAAAAATATCTGTCTCTACTGTGGTGGCCAATTTGCTGTTAACGATCTCTCTCGAGATCATGTTCAGCCACTCTCCAGGGGAGGCATCGATGTATGGACCAATGTCGTTACATCCTGTCGACGTTGTAATAATCGAAAAGCCGACCGTTCGCCAGAACAAGCAAATATGGAGCTTCTGGCCATACCATTCGTGCCGAATCAGTATGAGTTCCTCTATCTGTCCAATCACAACGTACTTGCCGACCAGATGGAATTTCTGAGTACGCGTTTCTCTCGACACATACAACTATCCTGACTCCACATTCTATCCTGCATTAGTGATTGCTTTGCAGCGCCAATAGCATTAAGTTTTCCAGTTACAATTTTGGCTTCGCTCTGATTCGAGAGACTCACTCTATGCATCTACTAAAAAAGCAGCAATATACAGCCAGGCTTAAGATGGCTACTCTCCTGTGTTGCGTCCTCACAAGTTGTCAGGGAGTAGACGCGCAGCGCGGCCTCTTCAATTTTGAAAGAATATCGCTTGATGAGAATTTCCCGGGGGGCTATGGAGTAGAGCTGGCCGACATTGACGGGGATTCCCTGCTAGACGTTGTTGCGCTTTCCATCAATCCTGCGCAGTTTGTCTGGTACAAAAATCCTGGCTGGGAAAAATACAGTATCAGCACAGTTACCGCCGCCAATATCGATGCGGCGCCCAATGACATAGATGGCGATGGTGATGTCGACCTGGTTCTGGCTAGTGGGTTTAGTCTTGGTAATTCCACCGCGGGTGGCTTGATGCATTGGTTGGAGAATCCGGGTAACCCAACCCAGAGCCAGCAGTGGCAGATGCACTCCATAGGTCAGGTTCCTACAACGCATCGAGTTAAGTGGGGCGATATCAATGGAGATGGAATAGACGAACTGCTTAGCCTCCCGATTATAGGTGTCGGAGCCAGCGCACCGGACTATAGTGTCAATGTTTCTCTTAGAGCCTATCAGATACCACAGGATCCGAAGAAAGGATCATGGCCCAGTGTAGTCCTAGACCAGTCACTGCAGATGTCACATGGTCTGAGCATCGCAGATTGGAATGATGATGGCCGCGACGATATTCTGACCGCCAGCTTCTATGGCGTGCATCTCATTCAACTAGCTAGCAGAGGGCAGGCAGTAGCCAAACAATATTTGGCAATGGGTAATCAAGAGAAAGAGCGGCCCGCCATTGGTTCTAGTGAGATAGGAATCGGTATGGTCGATATAGCTTCCTCAAATATAGTGGACAGGCGTTTTCTTGCAACTATTGAACCCTGGCATGGCAATGAAGTCGTGGTGTACACAGCTGGCAATAATAGAAATGCTCTTTGGAATCGAGAGGTGATTGTCGATGATCTGTCCAGCGGTCATGCGCTGCAGATCGTAGATTTGGACAATGATGGCAACGATGAAATCGTAGCGGGCGGTCGTTCGGAACCCTTTCAGTTATCCATATTTTATTTCGATGAAAATGAACAGAAATGGCAGCGCAGCGTCCTGGATGCCGGGGGTATTGCGGTATCTGGACTTGCAATCGGAGATATTAATGCTGATGGATTCAAGGATATAATTGGCATCGGCAGTAGTTCTCAAAATGTAGTCTATTATCGAAATCCAGGAAATTAGCGAGTAGCTAGGTTTCGAAACTTTGAGAGTAAGAAGTTAGATTTAGCCTGTCGTAGTAACTTCCAGTGATAAATATTTCTGCAGCCTTTCGCGCATCTCGAGCGAACAGGGTGCGATTCGTGGTTTCCTTCATGCACAACCCGACAATAAGGCACGCTGCCGGTTTCTTCCTTTCCCTGGTTGCCGCCATGCTATGGGGTGTATTACCCATTGCATTAAAAGAGTTACTCGCAGGGATGGATGCGATCACCATCGTCTGGTATCGATTCTTCGTTGCCGGCATCGTTTTGTTAGTCTGGCTGGGAATGCGCAGAAATTTGCCTAGTCTCTTCACACAAAACACGCAGACAAAATGGTTTCTGGTGCTAGCGGCGACTGGCCTGGTAATCAACTACTTCCTTTTCTCCTACAGTTTGAATTTCGTAAACGGAGAAACAAGTGAAGCAGTTATTCAACTTACAACCTTGTTTCTGATTCTAGGTGGCGTCTTCGTTTACAGAGAACCTTTCTTCGCTCTGCAGAAGATTGGTACAGTCTTGATCATGTTGGGGCTTTTACTTTTCTTTAACGATAGACTGAGCGAGTTGACTAACCTAGAGAATAGAGAAACGATTGGCGTAATCGTTGTTATCTTTGCCGCAATCACCTGGACAGTGTATGCGCTGCTGCAGAAACAGCTCCTGGTAAAGTTTTCCTCGGTTCAGATTCTGTTTATGATCTATATGTTCTCAATCGTTGTCTTGCTGCCCTTTATTTCTCCGCTAAGTCTTTTCGAGCTTACCCAAATGCAATTCTATTTGTTGTTATTCTGTTGTGTGAATACCATCGTAGCCTATGGATGTTTCGCCGAGGCGCTGAATTGTTGGGATGCTTCAAAGGTTAGTGCAGTTCTAGCTCTAGCACCACTCTTTACAATAGGCTCTCTAAAGCTTGTCGTCTTCTTTCAGCCGGACTATGCCTTCTCAGACCGGCTCAGTATGCTCTCTCTGTTCGGGGCATTTCTTCTTGTCGTAGGTTCCGTCCTCACCGCCCTGATGCCGGTTTTTCAGCAGCATCGCATTAATAAGAGAGCCGCATTGGTAGATTCAGATTAGATTGCGCTTCTAGTCGTTGACTCACCCAAAAAAATGATAAAAACTCTCTATTACCGTATTTTCACCTAGTTCATCCAATAAGGCGTTTACTAAAATAATAAGAGAAGGTGGATATTGCCATGAAACTATATAGAACATTCTTTATCGCAGCCTCGCTGCTACTCGCTTCGGTTCCTTCACTGGCAGAAATCGAGCGCGTTGAGATTAGCAATCGAGAATCATTGTCCGATGCCGGTGTAAATTTCAGCTACGAGTCGATTACAGGAATCGTGTATTTTTCCCTCGATCCGAATGATGAGGCGAATACCGCCATCACCGACATCGAGTATGCTCCCGTCAACGACGAGGGTCTGGTTGAATATTCCGCCGATTTTCGCGTCTTGGTTCCTTCAGACTCGATTGCCAATGGTGGCTTGCTCTACAACGTTAACAATCGTGGGGGGAGTGTGTTCCCACCGGAGCAATCATTGCAACATCCTCTCAGCGCAATGGGCTTCACTTACCTGGCAACCGGATGGATTAACGAATTGTCTCCCCGTGCAGAGCGACTGCGGCTACACGCACCCATAGTGGGTTCGGTGCCTGGGCAGCAGGCTATTACCGGGCAGGTACGTTACGAGGTGAGCGTCGGAGCGGCTGCGGATACAGTGAATATCGCCGGAGGTGGTCATCTCGCCTACGAACCAACCGCGGCGGGCTTGCGTGATGCGAGCCTGACTCAGCGACTGTATCAAAATGACCCTCGAATTCCGGTTGAGCGCTCTCAATTTCAGTTAGAGGTCATACCGGAAAGCGACAGCAACCAGCCAGTAGTGAACCTCACCATGACTGGCGGCTTTCAGCCGGGAAGACTCTATGAGCTTATCTACGAGGCGCAGAATCCCGTTCTGGCCGGAGCCGGTATGGCTGCAATTCGCGACATGGTCTCTTCAATGCGTCACGGCGACGGCGGGGCAGCACACTTGGCCGCACTGAACTTGCCAGAGATCGACAATACCGTTGCATGGGGCAATTCTCAGAGTGGGCGTCTGCTCCGACAGTTTGTGTACGACGGGTTCAACGAAGACCTCTATGGCCGCAAAGTGTTCGATGGCGTTATTCCGGTAATCGCAGGCAGTGGTTACGGTATGTTTAACAATCGCTTTGCTATGCCCACGCGAACCAATGGTCAACATTCGAATCATCTCTACCCTAACGATCTGTTCCCCTTCACCTATGGCGAGAGCACCGATCCCTACAGTGGGCGTACCGATAGTATTCTGGGGAAGGCACGTGCCAGTAACACCGTTCCGAAGATAATGCATATTCAAACCTCTAATGAATATTGGGTTCGTGGTGGTTCATTGCCACATACCAATCCACAGGGCACCGAAGATGCAGTGCTTCCCGAAGAGGTTCGCTTCTATTCCATAGGCGGCTCACAACATGGCTCTGGCGATGGGGTGCCGCAAGCTCCGACTTCCGGGCAGTTGCCACGGAACCCGAATATGTGGTCGCCCATTGCCGATTCCCTGCTAGTGGCGATGTATGACTGGGTAGCTAATGGCGAGGATCCACCTGCTTCGCGCTATCCTCAAATTGCCGATGGCAGCCTCGTTCCTTCACACACAGACAGAGGCATCAATAACGCGGCATGGAAACCGTTGCAGGGCATAAATCATCCCGATGCAAACTATACGCCCAGCTTCGCCAACTATGGTGACCGCTGGCTGGAAGAGCGTATAATAGACAGGCATCCGCAAACAAGTGATATGCACTACAACGCCCTCGTTCCAGCGGTAAATGCCGACAATAACGATTCTGCCACATCGACCGTATTGCCACCTTTGACGCAAGTTCCCTTGGCGACCTTCGTGCCCTGGAATCTTCGTGCCCCTAGTACCGGCGCAGAGAAATCATTGGCCAGACTATCTGGCGGATATATTCCACTGCCAGCAAACAGCACCGCATCTGCACAGGCGCGAGATCCGCGCAGTGCAATATCCAGCCTATACTCGTCTTTCGATGATTACTTGAACCAGTACGAGACGGCCACCGATACACTTATCAGTGAAGGTTACTTACTAGAAGGGTTCAAGCAAATTTATATGGATATCGCTCAGGGTAATAGTGCCGTATTCGAGTAGCCTTATTCCGTAAAATCAGTCACAAAAAAAGCAGGCTTCACTGAAGCCTGCTTTTTTATTGTTTGAATCTCTTGTCACTTTCTCAAGCGAAGTGGGTCTGTGGCTTCCACTAGAGTCTGACCTAATCGTCTCCTGGAATATCGAAAGAAATCTGTGACAGTCTAGGTAGGCTGCAGTTGTGTGGTGCCGTATCATAAGAGACGTCATTGGGGTTTAGCCCACCCTTCAGATCCATAAAACTTGTATGGCCGCTTTCGCCCAAACAAATAATATTTTCAGCACTACCACCTGGCTTCACCAAGCCACCCCAAACGACATTAGGTGAGTCCAGTCCGCTCACGGCATGCCACGCTTTCAGTGCGGCGTGACCGGGTACGGTGCCGCCGCCAATATACTCATTGTCATGAATGTAGATTTGCTCGGGGTAGGGATCGTAGTTTGGATCTTCTACCGTGCGACCACCAAGAGCGAAGCTATAGATCATGATGTTGACACTTTTATTGTCGCGGAATTGGTTGTCAAATACTTCGATATTGTCGTTCGCCAATACGAGTAAGCCGGTACCGGGTGGAACGTTACCGACAATATTGCCTTCCGGAGCGAAGTTCTCGGTATTGTTGCTATAGATTTCATTGTTGAATACGCGAGTTGCCTGACCGCCTTGCACGGGGAGATTCGGTAAGTCGAAGACGAGGATGCCGCCGGTGTTATTCGTTGCGACGTTGTCGTAGACATCGGCAAAGGTAGAGTTCTCTATTTCTATGCCCGCGACATTAAACTCGGCGCGGGAATTTCTTACTATGATCTGGCTGGATTGGCCTACGTAGATACCCGCATCGGAAGCGCCTATAGCGACAGAGTCCTCGATGAGTACGTTCCGTGTCTGAACAGGATAGATGCCGTAGGCACCGTTCTCGGTATTGGCGCCACGGGTCCATTCGGTTCGGACGCGGCGAATGGTTACATTGGTACTCTCGTTAATCTTTAGTGCATCGCCTACGGTGTCTTCTATGGCTACATCCTGGATGATGAAATCATCCGCGCTCACCAACAATCCTTCCGCCCCCTGGGCCTGATTCTTGAAAGAGAGAATCGATGCATACATTCCGGCACCCTGAATAGTCACTCCGGGAACCGTTAGGGATAGGCTGCGCGTGAACTCATGGACGCCAGCGGGCACCTCGATGACATCGCCAGGCTGTGCCTGTATAAGCTGCTCCTGGAAGGATTCTGCGAAACTGAGCTCGGGAGCCGGAGCACTAACTTCGCTTTGATCGCAGCCGGCGAGTAGCAATGAAAGTGTGCACAGGGCGAGTAACTTTTGCAGTGGCGGTATCGTTGGCATCGGTTCAGCTCCGGTAGAATTTAGTTAGCTGTTAACGTGG
>CAJQHM010000104.1 GCA_905478195.1 uncultured Pseudomonadales bacterium | reverse complement strand
CGCGTATGCCTTGAATCTCGGATTGGTCGATACCGAATAGGCTAGAGTCAATCATCTTGATTGAGCTGGCATGGTCATCGCCATGGTGATCGGCAAGTGTCGCGGTGCTAAAGCAGATCACAGCGCTCAAGCAGATTAGTTTGCGTGGTAGATTGGTAATCATCATCTCTTTACTGCAGGGGTCGCCTTCGAATAGCTTAATTCGGCGATTCAGGCGCAGAATTCTTGCGGGTTCACTTTATCTGCCGTCTAGGCAGGTTGATTTTATAGATGCTTTGGTAAAGCGCCAGATTCTACCCGAGCGGCGCAGTGACAACAAATGCGCGAAAGGGTCAGCGGCTCTGATCCGAAAGGCTTGAATGACATCTAGTCGAAGTCGCGTACCAGGGAATTGCGAATCTCATCCGGTATCGAGTCGGAACTGTGTTGGTAGTTTTGATGCTCGCTACGCACGGTCCACGATGCGCCCTGTTTCGCCGCAGCTATCATCTCGTCTGTAAATTCGAAGCGAAGGAAATGCACCGATGACGTCTTCTCATCGGTGGAACGGGGCAGGTCTTCATTGGCGATAGGGTACACCGGATCAAAACCCTCGATCTGGATTGAGATGAGTTCTTCGATGCCAATTAGTTGGCTCAGGCGTATTTTGCGTTCCGCTTCGTCCGGATATTCCAGCATGAAAGTTGCTTTCAGATTCTTTCCATCAGGAATCAGTGGGTTGTACGCCTCAAGTTCTTCGAGGAGCTCATCCTCGCCGCTGATCTTCTCGGCGCGAATTAATTCCAGTACTTGGTAGCGCATAACCATATAGTCTTCGAAGTGCAGCATCGCATTTGGCCCAAGGGGCAGACGCCGTGTCTTCTTGTGTTCCATCATAGCTTGCCGAATAGCAGGTCGTTGCTCGTTGTAGGCCGCTATACTCATCAGATCGCTGATACTAATTTTTTTCATTCGTGTTATTCCTGGAAACTGTGTTTCTAAATGCCGTAAGCGAGGCATAAAAGGTCTAGGGGGTGGATAGCTTTTTGATCGGTGTCCAGATTGTTTTCGATATGTTTTCCAGCGATTGGACAGTCGCTACCGTAGTAGTCGGGTTTCTGTTCACGAATCTGTTTGACTATAGGGCGCGCTATCTTATTCGCGAATTCAAAGGTCTCTGATTTAACACCGTAGGTGCCATCGTGACCAGAACAGCGCTCTATATTCTTAACCGCCGTCTCCTCGATGAGTTCGAGTATTAGCTTTGTCTTGGGCCCGATATTTTGGACCCGCTGATGGCAGGCTACGTGATAACTCACATTGCCTAAGGAGTTTTTGAAATCCAGGCTTAACTTTTCTTCTTTGTGCATTTTGTGCAGGTATTCGAAGGGGTCATAGAATGCCTTCGCGACCGCTTGGACTTGCTCATCTTCCGGAAACATCAGGGGCAGTTCTTGTTTGAACATGAGTACGCATGAGGGTACGGCGGCTACGATATCATTGCCCGCCTTAACCATCTCGTACAGCACTGGAATATTCTTCTCTTTTAGATGCGTTACAGTTTTTAGATCGCCGAGTTCGAGTTTCGGCATGCCGCAGCAGTGCTCTCTTGCGGCTAGATTCACAGTAACGTTGTTATGTTCGAGAATCTTTACGACGCTATCTGCAATAGACGGCTCGTTATAGTTGCAATAGCAGGTGGTGAACAGAGTAACCTGCGCTCTATCATCATCGATCGCCTTTTTTGACTTCGCAGGGTCATAGATGTGCGCGGCGAGCTGCTTGCGAGCCGGCTTGTTCGTGTACTCAGGCAGTTTAGCCTGCTTATGAATGCCCATAGCCGTATCGAGCATGCCTCGCAGGACGCCATTTTTATTTGCGCCGTTAACGAGGGAGTTGATAACCGGCGTGGAGGCCACCTTGCCGATAGTGTCAGTGCTGGTTATGAGGTTGTCGCGAAATTTACTTTCGCCTTTCTTGAACGTGACTGCCTTCGCCCTAAGCATGAGGTGAGGAAAATCAACATTCCATTCATGGGGAGGTACATAGGGGCACTTGGTGAGATAGCACAGGTCGCAGAGATAACACTGATCTACTACCTTTTTATAATCGGCCACATCGATACCGTCTACTTCCAGAGTTTCGCTTTCATCCACGAGGTCGAACAGAGTTGGAAATGCATTGCAGAGGCTGACACAACGTCTGCAGCCATGGCAGATGTCATAGACGCGCTCTAGCTCTTTGTTTAAATCATCTTCGTCCCAGAATGTTGGGTCGTTTTGATTGAGCGGATGCCGGGTAGGCGCGCCCAGACCACCTTCTCTATTTTGGTCAGACATAAGAAATCCGTACGTGTGTGAACGTCGAAAGATAAAACGAGGTTGCCAAGCTGTGGGGTGACATGGTCCGGCTCATATTGCGGTCTTCGATGTCGCTGACACCGAAGCGGTGTCAGCTATTCGAAAAGGAATGCCTAACTAGTCGTCCAATGCATCCAATGCTTTCTGAAAGCGATTGGCGTGCGAACGCTCGGCTTTGGCTAAAGTTTCCATCCAGTCAGCTATCTCATCGAAGCCTTCGTCACGCGCATCTTTTGCCATGCCAGGATACATGTCTGTGTACTCGTGGGTTTCGCCAGCTACTGCCGATTTCAGGTTGTCTTCGGTGCCACCAATAGGCATGCCTGTAGCCGGGTCGCCAACTTCTTCTAAATACTCAAGATGGCCGTGGGCGTGTCCTGTTTCGCCTTCCGCAGTGGAGCGGAATAGAGCGGATACATCATTGTAACCTTCTACGTCAGCTTTCTGGGCGAAATAGAGGTAGCGACGGTTAGCCTGAGATTCGCCAGCGAACGCGGCTTTTAGATTGTCTTCTGTCTTTGAACCTTTCAATGACATGGTGTTTCTCCTAGTGGTTTACTAATTAGCTAATGCGGATCCCGTCTTGTCTCGTCGTTTTGCACGAAACAAACCTAGAATCGCTTGATCGAGAGATACTGTACGTCAATTTCATAATCAAATCTAATTGATTTTATTGGGTGCATTGATCGTTTTTATCGATTAGTATTTTCACCATGAATCCCTCGATTAAACAGCTTAAATACCTCTGCGCCGTAGCGGAACATCGACATTTCAGTAAGGCCGCCGAGGCCTGCCATGTCACTCAATCCACGCTTAGTGCCGCGATTCAGGAGTTAGAATCCCAACTAGGCGCCAAGATATTTGAACGTAACAAGAAGACGGTGCTGATTACCTCTTTAGGTGAGAAGCTGCTTGCTCAGGCACGTATAGTTCTGGGTGACGTTGAGGACTTCGTGGGGCTTGCTCGGGCACACGAAGCGCCCCTGTCTGGAGATCTTCGCCTGGGTGTTATACCGACTATCGGCCCTTTCTTGCTGCCGTCGATTCTTTCCGATCTACGCAAGACATTTACCAACCTGAAGCTCTATCTAAAAGAAGAGATGAGCGCTCAGCTAGTACAGCAATTGCAGCAGGGGCAGCTGGATTTGATTATCCTGGCATTCCCGTTTCCATTACCGGACATGGAGACGGTGAGCCTATTCAAAGACGAGTTCTTGCTCTGTCTGCCTCCGGGTCATGAGCTAGAGAAGGTGCAGCAAGTGAAACAGCATCAGCTGCGCGGGCAGAGTCTGCTGCTTCTCGAAGAGGGGCACTGTCTGCGTGATCATGCGCTGGAGGCCTGTAAGTTGGAAAGCGGCGACACGGATCTGGTTTATCAGGGGACTAGCCTGCATACATTGGTACAGATGGTGGCGAATGGGTTGGGGATGACACTGCTCCCCGCCATGTCGGTTGACGCCGATGTGCTGGGGGAAACGCATCTGCAGTTAAAGCATTTCTCCAATGAGAATGTGTCCAGAGAGATTGGTATGGCCTGGCGCAAGTCTGACCCGCGCCGAGAAGAATATCTGCTCCTGGCGGAATTCGTTAAGGAGCATATTGGGCCATCGGCGAAATCGGTGAAATCGGCTAAGAGTGCTTGATGAGAGTTTTTGCCGTCTCGGATATCCACGTTGACTATGCGGAGAATTTGGATTGGATTCTTAGTCTCGACGCGCGCGAGTTTTCAGAAGATGTGCTGATTCTTGCCGGTGATGTGACGGATAAGATGCCGCTGCTTCGGCAGGTGTTTGACTCTCTGGTGGCTTGCTTTAAAGCCGTATTGTTCGTGCCTGGCAATCATGAGCTGTGGGTGCAGGACGAAGACTTCGATTGCTCTCTAACGAAGTTTGATGCCATAACTGAGTTGTGTAAATTTTGTGGGGTTCATGCGGACATTTTTGAGATGCCCGATATTAGTTTTGTGCCCCTGTTCTCTTGGTATGATTTTTCATTTGGCGAGCCTGACAGGTATCTGCGACGCGCCTGGCGCGACTTTCGTGCATGTTCCTGGCCCGACCATCTTTCAGGGGCCAGGGATGTTTCAGACTATTTTCTGAATCTAAACCTCGAGAAGCTGTCTACAATGAACAAGACTGTGATTAGTTATTCTCATTTTTTGCCAAGAATAGATGTTATGCCAGAAAGAATACCCGTTGAGCGAAGAAATGTTTATCCGGTGCTGGGCAGTGAGGCCCTGGGCCTGCAAGTCAAGCAACTGAATCCCGCTATTCATGTCTATGGACATAGTCATGTAAATCAATCTGTTCTGCTCGATGATGTTTGCTATGTTAACAACGCCTTTGCTTATCCCCGGGAGTCGCGTATCGCGCGCAAGCAGCTTCACTGTATCTATGAGAGTTAAAGTTGGGTTGCGGAAAGAGTGCCGAGAGAGTGCCGAAAGAGTGCGAGAAAGAACGGCGCGTTTGAGAATTTGAGGAATGAGTAGTGGCAGTTATGCGAATTGACAATGCGCAGATTCACCTATGGCAGCTGGATCAATCCGATTTCGATCTGCCTTCAGTGCAGGATGCCTGTCTGTCATGGCTGACCGAGGCTGAGCTGCTGCGCTATCATCGTTTTCAATTCGATCGTCACCGCAAGCAGTTGCTCTTGGGGCGAATTCTCATGCGAGCGGCGCTATCCAACTACGATAATTCGATAAGCCCCGAGGCCTGGATTTTCACTTACAACGCCTATGGCAAGCCCCAGATAAGCACCGAGCAGAATTCAAATTCACTGTATTTTAACGTATCTCATTCTGCGCAGAAGGTGGTTCTTGCGGTGTCGCGATGTGCAGACATCGGTGTGGATTTAGAGTTTTCCGACAAGCAGCGCCGCGTCGAAGCGATCGCTCATCGTTACTTCGCCGGTAGTGAGGTGGCTCAGTTACTCGCACTTCCAGCCGAGGAGCAGCAGATACGCTTCTATGAGCTGTGGACTCTCAAGGAGGCTTACATAAAGGCCTGCGGCATGGGCCTGGCGATACCCTTGCAACACTTGGCTTATTCATTTCACAGTGGCGGCAAACTCGCATTGGAGTTCGATACGCAGCGCGGTGATAGTGAGAGTGCCTGGCAACTCTGGCAGCTCGAGGCAGGATTGGATTATAAACTTGCGCTAGCCGCGAAAACCGGTGCGCAGGCGCAGCCGAATAAACTGGTAGGTTGGCAAATGCTGTCTCTGGATTCTATTGTGGGGCATCAGCTGCAGATTATTCGTAGCAAGCAGCCTTAGTCTTCGTGCGCTTGAGGTTCATCGCTGTCCGCTCGCCACATTTTCACCGTACGAATGACATTGTCTTGCACTTGCACGATTTCAGCAAAATAGCCCTCTAGCCTGATTCCCACAGAGGAGTCGGGAATCGATTGCAGTATCTCAGTAAGTAATCCATTCAGTGTCTTGGCGCCGGAGGCATCAAGATCCCATGATAGAACTCGATTTATATCTCTCACGCTGGTGGAGCCATCGATGAGAAAGCTGCCATCTTGCTGTGCATGAAAATCCTTGCTGCTGTCGGCAAGATCGGTAGTGAATTCACCAACTATCTCTTCGAGTATGTCCTCGAGTGTAACCAGCCCCTTGATCGCACCATACTCATCTACTACGATCGCCATGCGTAATTTCTTTCTCTGAAATTTTGATAGCTGTATGTGCAGCGGCGTGCTTTCCGGAATGTAATAGGGCTCGATTGTCTCGCGCAGGATTGCTGCCTTGTTGACGGTTTCCAGTCTGATCAGCTTGCCTACACTGCGCAGATGAAGAATGCCGATAAGATTGTCGATCTCCTTCTTGTAGACGGGCATGCGGGTGTGTTGACTACTGCCGATCAGACTCAGTATTTCATCGATGTCGTCTTCGATATCGATCCCGAGTATCTCGTTTCGAGGCACGAGAATGTCGTTTACGGTAACGTGTTCCAGATCGAGAATATTAAGCAACATGCCCTGTCTGGGTCGCGGCAGTCTTTCTCCTGACTCGTAAACCACCGTACGCAACTCTTCGGCGGATAGTTGTTGGTGACTGTCGTCGGATTCTGAATTAAACCCAAGGACTCGAACCAAAGCATTCGAAACAACATTGACCACCCACACCACAGGATAAAGAATTTTTAGCAGCAGAATAAGAATTAGACTAGAGGGGTAGGCAATCTTTTCAGGGTACAGAGCAGCAATTGTTTTTGGGGTAACTTCGGCGAAGATCAATACGACGAGTGTTAGGACTACTGCAGTGATTAGCGGTGATGGTTCTCCAAATATCTGGATCGCTATCGTCGTCGCGATCGATGCGGCGAGAAAATTGACGAAATTATTGCCGATTAGAATAACCCCGATCAACTTGTCCGGGGTTTCCAACAGCTTGCTCGCGCGACTGGCGCCTGCATGAGCGTTTCGGGCAAGGTGCTTTAACCGGTAGCGGTTCAGGCTCATCATCCCTGTTTCAGAGCTCGAGAAATAGGCGGAGGCCACAATCAGGAGTCCGAAGGACACTAGCAGCATGGTTAGGCTGGGTTCGTCGCTACTCATTTAATATTTGTCTCTTGCGGGGGATAGGGGGACATAACTAGGTCTGAGCTAAGGTGGGCTATCAACTGATTATATATTCCAGTGCAATCTTTACGCCGTAGAAGCCAATGATGAGCAGGGCGAAACCAGCCAGGGTTCCGCGGATTGCGGTCTGACCTCTCCAACCGAGTTGATGCCGCCCCCAAAGCAATACGGCGAATACAACCCAGGATAGTAGGGAAAAGACGGTCTTGTGTATGACTCCGTCGATCCCCCAAATATTATCGAAGAATAGGAACGCAGTGGCGATAGCGAGAGTGAGCAGAAGTTGCCCTACCCAAACTAACTCGAAGAGGAGGGCTTCCATATCTTGTAGCGACGGCAATTTGCGAATTATTCCACCGGCATGGCCGTGCTTGAGCTGATGGTTTTGGTAAGCCAGAAAGCTGGCTTGCAGCGCGGCGATAGTGATAAAGCTATAGGCTAAAATTGAGATGAGCACATGACTGGCCAGGCTCGGGCTCATATTCGTAGGCGGATATTCGCTGCGAATCGCCAGGGAGGCGATGATGCTAAGCACAGCCAGAGGAAATAGGGCCAGGAATAGAATCTCTAGCGGCTTGCGCAGGCTGCTGATAAGAACCACTAGGGAGATCGACAGGGTGATCAGACTACTGATTTCAAAGAGGCCGAAATGAAAGCCGTCTATATTCCGAATAACGCCATAGGCGCTGATTGCATGGGTCAGGACGGCGAGGCCGCCAAAAAGGAATACCAGTTGGCGGCTGTCTTTTTTCGAGGCAAAGTTCATGCCTTGAAAGACTGAGCCCATCAAGTAGAAGAAGACAGCGAATAGTCCGGATATTACGGTAACTTGCATGATGAATTATAGCTGGAGCGCGGCCAGAGACGCTTTGTGCGGGTTAATAAGTTCAATAGGAAAGTGTCGCACATGTATACTAGCGGTTGAAGTTCTTTTTTAAAGCGTTCTGGATTCGCTATAATGCAGAGCTGGTCCCTTAATAACCAAGTCAGGTGGTAGCCCACAGTGTTCGACAACCTTACAGATAGACTCTCCGGTACGTTTAGAAAACTTACGGGCAAGGCAAACCTTACCGAAGCCAACACTCAGGATGCCCTGCGCGAAGTGCGGCGTGCTCTGCTGGAGGCGGATGTAGCCCTATCTGTGGTTAAAGATTTCATCGATAGGGTGAGTCAGCGAGCCGTAGGCCAGGAAGTATCCAAGAGCCTGACCCCCGGTCAAGCGTTTATCAAGATAGTGCAGGCGGAACTTGAGTTCATTATGGGTTCTGCCAACGCCGAGCTGGATCTAAAGGCGACACCACCGGCGATCGTACTAATGGCGGGCCTGCAGGGTGCGGGTAAGACCACAACGGCGGCCAAACTCGCGCGTTGGCTGAAGAACGATGAAAAGAAATCGGTGATGGTGGTTAGTGCCGATGTCTACCGTCCTGCAGCCATTCAGCAGCTGCAGACCCTTGCAGCAGAGGTGGGTGTAGAGTTTTTCGCGAGTGACAGCAGTCAGTCGCCAAGCGCAATCGTCGCTGCCGCATTGGCGGAGGCGAAACGCAAATTTATCGATGTATTGATAGTTGATACAGCGGGCAGACTCGCTATCGATGAGCAGATGATGGGTGAAATCCAGCAGCTGCATAGCCAGCTGAATCCGGTCGAAACCCTGTTTGTCGTCGATGCAATGACCGGCCAGGATGCGGCCAATACGGCCAAGGCGTTTAACGATGCACTGGCACTAACCGGTGTAGTCCTCACCAAGGCGGACGGCGATGCCAGGGGCGGTGCCGCTTTGTCCGTCCGTCATATTACCGGCAAGCCAATCAAATTTATCGGCATGGGCGAGAAGATGGACGCGCTCGAGCCATTCTTCCCCGACCGAATCGCTTCTAGAATCCTCGGCATGGGCGATATGCTCTCGCTGATCGAAGAGGCGGAAAAGAAGGTCGACAAGGTCAAGGCCGAAAAGCTCGCGCGCAAGATTAAGAAGGGCAAGGGCTTCGATCTTGAAGATTTTAAAGATCAGCTCGGGCAGATGGCGAGTATGGGTGGCGTAGCCAGTATCATGGATAAGATGCCTGGCATGGGCGCGCTGCCGCCGGGAGCCGCGAAGATGGTGGATGATTCCAAGTTTCGGCAGATGGAGGCGATCATCAATTCAATGACACCACGGGAGCGAAGCAACCCGGATGTTCTGAATGGATCGAGAAAAAGACGGATTACGGTTGGCTCAGGAACCCAAATTCAGGATCTGAATCGACTGCTGAAGCAACACAAGCAGATGCAGAAGATGATGAAGAAGATGAAGGGCGGCAATATGGCCAATATGATGCGTGGTCTCGGTGGAATGCAGGGGCCGGGAGGAGGCGGCGGCTTCCCGGGTGGACCAGGCCAGTTCCCGCGTTAATGCCTTGCTAGATAGTGGCGAGCTAGGCTCTGGATTCCAAGCGCCAAATTTGCTGCCCAAGCCCCGAAAATACTGTGCTTCAGTGCTTCCAATCGCATCTCAATTAACATAGAATACCCGCCTTTTTACCCGAGCACGTCAGTTTTAGAGGCAGATCAGCCCAAGCTCGCGTAACTCTTACACTTTAGAATGACAGGAAATACTTATGGTCACGATTCGATTGTCTCGTGGTGGCGCTAAGAAACGGCCTTTTTATCACATCACAGTAAGTGACAGCCGCAATGCGCGTGATGGGCGTTTTATTGAGCGAATTGGCTTTTTTAATCCTCGTGCTAAAGGTCAGGAAGAGCGTCTGCGTCTTGATCGCGATCGCATGGACTACTGGAAGTCACAGGGCGCACAACTTAGCCCTCGCGTTTCGACTCTAGCGAACACTGCTGTAGAGACTGCAACCACAGAGGCGTGATCTTGTTATCGCGTTGTCTGGGTGGTGAGTAAGCTCGAAGCAGAAGGTAAATGGGTAGTGCTGGGCGAAGTTGGCCGTGTGCATGGCCTAAAGGGTTGGTTAAAACTAATTTCTTTTACCTCGCCAATTGAAAATATACTCGAGTATTCGCGATTTCACGCGGTTCTCGGGGGCAGGGCGCAGGAACTGGAGCTGGATGATCACAATCGTCAGAACAAGGCTCTGCTGGTCCATTTCAAGGGTTACGATGACCCGGAAACTGCAAGATTGCTGACCGGCACAGAACTAGCTATAGCCAATGAGAATTTACCGCAGCTCGTGAGTGGTGAGTTTTACTGGCACCAGCTAGAAGGTCTAAAGGTGATTAATCAGCACGACCAATTATTCGGTCGGGTTAGTCACTTGCTAGAGACCGGAGCCAATGACGTCTTGGTCATTAAGGCAGACAGTGAAAGCATCGATGACCGGGAGCGATTAATCCCCTATCTGATGGATTCGGTGATTCGCGAGATAGATCTCGAGAACGAGACTATACAAGTAGATTGGGAAGCAGAATATCTGGATTGAGCGCGATTAGGCCATTGGGCTGAACTCTAGCTGGCCAGGGGTGACGGAGAGATAAGCGATGCAGCTTGGAATAGTCACTTTGTTCCCAGAAATGTTTGCAGCCGTAACGGATTACGGCATCAGTGGCAGGGCGGTGCGCGCCGGATTAATGAACCTTGAGTTCTTTAACCCTCGCGACTTCACCACTGACAAGCATCGCACCGTGGATGACAAGCCATTTGGTGGCGGTCCAGGGATGTTGATGAAGACCGAACCGCTAATGGCCTCAATTGCCGCGGCCAGGCAGGCAGTCAGGCAGAAGGATTCGGCCTCGCACAAGACCAGAGTGATTTATCTGTCACCACAGGGTAGGACCCTGAAGCAGGATTCGATAATCGAACTTGCGCAGCTTCAGAGCATGGTTCTGCTATGCGGTCGCTATCAAGGCATAGACAATCGCCTTGTTGAGAGCGAGATCGATGAAGAGTGGTCGCTGGGTGATTTTGTTATCAGCGGTGGTGAGTTGGCGGCGATGACATTGATCGATGCTATGACGAGATTTCAGCCTGGGGCTCTGGGTGATGAAGACTCGGCACTGGAAGACAGTTTTACAAACGGCTTGCTGCACAGCCCCGAGTACACCCGACCACAGAGCATAGATGGTCAGGATGTCCCGAAAGTGTTGCTCAGTGGTGATCACGAAGCGATTAGAAAGTGGCGTCTAAAACAGAGTTTAGGGGCAACCTGGTTGAAGAGACCAGACCTGCTGAAAGACAGAGAGTTGGAGCAGGAACAAATAGAATTACTCGAGCAGTTCAAGCAAGAATATGCGCATTATCACGCGCTGTAGCATGAGCTGATTAAAACGGTTGTTAGATTTACTAAGAATTTGGCCGCGGCCAAGCGCTACAAGAGTTCAGGAGCAAGACGATGAGCAAGAATAAAATCATCCAGCAGATAGAAAACGAGCAGATGAACAAGGAGCTACCGGATTTTGGTCCTGGCGATACTGTTGTCGTGCAGGTAAAAATTCAGGAAGGCGACAGAGAGCGTTTACAGGCTTTCGAAGGTGTTGTAATTGCGCGTCGCAGTCGTGGCTCGAATTCTTCTTTCACTGTCAGAAAAATTTCTCACGGCGTTGGTGTTGAGCGAGTATTTCAGATCTATAGCCCCGTCGTAGATAGCATTACCGTCAAGCGCCGCGGTGCGGTGCGTCAAGCCAAGCTTTACTACTTGCGCGAGTTGACCGGTCGAGCAGCAAGAATTACCGAAAAGCTGGAAAAGAAAACGACTTAGAGAACTTTGGTTGCTGCTCGGGATTAAGCTCGGGCAATGCAATCAATTTCCTAGAATGGGGAGCCTGCTTGCAGTCTTCCCATTTTCGTTTCTGCCGATACCCATTTGTAGACTCATAGAGATTAATAACCGTTACCCAGGAATGGTCAGGGGTAGCGCAATGACATTCGGAGTGGCACCGCCTGGTTTGAGCAGTCCATTATTAAGTGCTATAAACTGTCGAAACTAGTATTCTTAGCACTTAGTCAATAAATGCAGGCTTCACAGAGCAATTTTAGTAAGGAGACACACCATGACATTCACTCTCAAACGAGTATTAGCCATGTTCGGACTGGCAGCTATGTTGGTTGCTGTTTCCGCGTCTCAGGCACAGAATCGTGATCAGTCACTGCGCGGTAAGCTGGCCGCGGCTATCGAGGTGGCTTCGCAGAACCAGCTAGAGATCGTAAGTGTAAAGGCTACGGCACTTTCCACTATCTATGAGGTTCAGCTGAACACGGGAGAGATTCTCTATGCCGATATTTCAGGCGACTATCTTTTCGCCGGTGATATGTATAGAACCAGTGATACAGGCTTGATAAACCTTTCAACGGGTCAGCGACAGCAAAGAAGCCTGGCAAAAGTCGCTGCTATTCCTGCTGAGGAGATGATTATCTTCACTCCAGACGAGATCAAGACTTCTATTACAGTATTCACAGATGTTGACTGCACTTACTGTCGTAAGCTGCACAGCGAGCTTGATAGCCTGATGGCGAAGGGTATTGAGGTTCGCTATATGGCTTACCCTCGTGGTGGCGTAGATGCTGACTCTTTCGAGAAGATGGTTTCCGTATGGTGCGCCGATGACCGCAAGAAGGCGCTGACTCAGGCCAAGAACGGCCAGAACCTGCCCGAAGCAGACTGCAATACACCTATCATGGAGCACTATGCGCTAGGAAACGAGCTAGGTATATCTGGCACGCCCGCCCTGGTGTTTCCTGATGGCCGAGTTATTCCCGGTTATTTGGATTCCGACCGACTGGCGGCAATGCTCAAGATCGATTAGCTATTCTTTTTTAGCTATCCCTTAGCTGTCTCTTCGCGTAGCGCGTAGTTTGAGCTCCAGCCTCCCAATTTATCCCTTTCATTGAGATCAGCGTCCTGTGCGGGATTGCTGGGTTTATTCAATGTTTCCAGTATAATTCGGCGCTTGTATTAAATAAGTCTGGGGCCTTTTGTGAATTCTGAATCAGCCAATACCATCAACTCTTCCTCTATAAAAATCGGAATCTGCGGTTTCGGCACTGTAGGTGGCGGTAGCTACAATCTTCTGCAAAACGCCGGTGATGAAATCTCGCGCCGTGTTGGCTGTTCCATAGATGTTGTGAGAATCGCGTCTCGTAGCCTTAAGCTTGAAGACATCGATACCACGGCGAGCATCAGCAATGATCCATTCGACGTGGTCAACGACCCCGACGTGGATATCGTTATCGAGACCATCGGTGGTTTCGACCCCGCCTTTGAGGTGGTTCGTCAGGCCCTGGCGAATGGGAAACATGTGGTAACTGCCAACAAGGCGCTCATTGCAGAGCGAGGCAACGAGCTATTTGCCGTAGCCGAGCAAAATTCCGTCACGCTGGCCTTCGAGAGTAGTGTGGCAGGCGGCATCCCCATTATTAAGGCGCTGCGCGAGGGTTTGGCGGCGAACAAGATCGATTGGTTGGCAGGCATCATTAACGGTACCGGGAATTTTATTCTCACCGAGATGGCGGAAAAGCAGCGCCAGTTCGCGGACGTGTTGGTGGAAGCGCAGGAGCTGGGCTATGCCGAAGCCGATCCGACATTCGATGTTGAGGGAATCGACGCTGCACACAAACTGACTATCATGGCCTCAATTGCATTTGGTATACCGCTGCAGTTCGATAAGACCTATACCGAGGGGATCAGCCGCGTAACGCCAGAGGATATTGGTTTTGCCAAACAGCTTGGTTATCGGGTTAAGCATTTAGGCATCGCGCGCCGCTGCGAAAAAGGAGTCGAGATGCGTGTTCATCCCACATTGATTCCACGCAAGCGCCTGTTGGCTCGCGTGGATGGAGTGGGTAATGCCGTTCTGGTTCATGGTCATGCCGTAGGCTCTACGCTGTATAACGGCCCCGGTGCCGGCGCGGAAGCCACGGCGTCTTCAGTCATTGCCGATGTAATCGATATCGCAAGGCAGAAGCTGGCCGGTCTGTCCAAGCCGTTACTTCCTGCCCTGGGTTATCTGTCCATGCACGACAACCTGGCTGTGTTGCCAATCGATGAGGTCGAAACTGAGTTCTACCTGCGTATTCCGGTTAACGATGTTGTTGGTGTCATGGCGAAGATTTCCAGCATTCTGCAAGACTTTGATATCAGCATAGAGGCGGTAATTCAAAAAGAACTGGACAGTAAGACAGTGCCAATTGTCATTCTTACGCACAGGGCGCTGGAATCTAAATTGAATTCTGCGATCGCCGCGATTGAGGCTTTGAGTGATGTGAGTGGCGAAATTATGCGAATCAGGGTCGAAACATTTGATGACTAGCGCAGCCGTGGCTATGCTTGGCAACGACATTGCGAGGTCTGCAAGGCAGCGTCAAGCCCGGAACAGATGATAGAAGGGAAAGAGAATTGAAATATATAAGCACAAGAGGGGGGTGTAGCCCACAAAGCTTTGAGCAGGTACTCCTCACCGGCCTGGCGCCCGACGGCGGCCTTTATGTACCTGCCGAATTACCGCGCTTCTCTGAACAAGAGATCGCCTCATGGCAGGGACTGAGCTATCCAGACCTAGTGCTTAAAGTTATCGCTCCCTTTATTGGCGATGAAATTCCAGCCGATGCTTTGCGCAAGATAGTCGAAGAAAGTTATGCAGAATTCGATCACCCTGACGTCGCCCCGCTGACCAAGCTCGCTGAGAACGACTACATGCTAGAGCTGTACCATGGTCCCACCCTCGCATTCAAAGATTTTGCCCTGCAGGTTCTAGGCCGTCTGCTCGACTATGTGCTGATAAAGAATGATCAGCGTGTCGTGATTCTCGGTGCTACCTCTGGCGATACGGGTTCCGCCGCGCTGGAAGGCTGCAGGCATTCGGAACAAGTCGACATCTTTATTCTTCATCCGCATCAGCGAGTCTCTGAGGTGCAGCGTCGACAGATGACGACTGTGGTCGGTGACA
Source organism: uncultured Pseudomonadales bacterium (assembly GCA_905478195.1). Classification (GTDB taxonomy): domain Bacteria; phylum Pseudomonadota; class Gammaproteobacteria; order Pseudomonadales; family Pseudohongiellaceae; genus UBA9145. The sequence goes on along the minus strand of CAJQHM010000104.1, from coordinate 16,902 downwards.
ATGTATTTAATCTTGCGGTTGAGGGCAATTTCGATGATTGTCAGAGTATCGTTAAGGCCGCCTTTGCCGACCAGTCTTTTCTCCCCGAGCAGACTCAACTGGTTGCCGTGAATTCGATAAACTGGGCGCGGATACTAATGCAGATCGTGTATTATTTTTCGGCGGCACTTAAATTGGGAGCTCCTGAGAGAGCCGTTTCCTTCTCGGTGCCAACCGGAAACTTCGGCGACATCTATGCGGGCTATCTTGCCAAGCGTCTAGGCCTGCCAATTAAACAGCTAGTCGTTGCTACAAATAGCAACGATATCCTACATCGATTTATCAACGGCAATGAATATTCCACAACCGATTTACATCATACCTTTTCGCCGAGTATGGATATTCTGGTCTCGAGTAATTTTGAGCGCTACCTGTTTGATCTGTTCGATAGAGATGCCGAGAAACTGTCCGACTTCATGTCGAAACTTGGCAAAGAGTCGCTGCATATATCCGATGAAAAGTGGCGGCAGATGCGAGAATGTTTTGCCAGTGCCAGCGTAGACGATGCGCTTACTTGTGAAACAATCGCCACTGTTTTTGCGGATACGGGTAAGCTAATTGATCCACATACTGCTGTGGGAATCAGAGCCGCGAGAGACTGTAATACTGAAGCCTCGGTGCCTATGGTTACGCTATCTACCGCTCACCCCGCGAAATTCAGCGATGCTATTATGAAAGCCGGGCTAGATGCGCCGGAGCTTCCGCCACACCTAGCTGACCTCTTTGAGAAGGAAGAACATTACAGCATTGTTACGAATAATCTGACTGCGGTGACAGACTTCGTAAAAGAACGTTCCCATAATTGAATGTTCTGATGCCTATTCTCGTAAAACGCAGATCAGCCAACAACAGCTTAGACCTACCCGAATCAATGCACCCGCTATTGCGGCGTGTGTACAGCCAGCGCAATATCAAAGATGCTCAAGAATTGGAGTTGGGTCTTGCCAATCTGATCGCCCCCGCTCAGCTTAAGGGTATAGACGCGGCAGTGAAGTTGCTGATTACGGCACTCCAGCAGCAGCAACGCACACTTATTGTTGCTGACTTCGATGCCGATGGCGCGACTAGTTGCGTCGTGGCCCTAAAGGCGCTGCGGCAATTTGGATTTCTCCACACCGACTACATAGTTCCAAATAGATTCGACTATGGCTACGGGCTTACGCCCGAGATAGTTGAGCTCGCGCAGACAAAAAACCCAGATCTGATCATCACAGTCGATAATGGGATTTCCAGCGTAGAAGGAGTCGATGCTGCTAACGCCGCCGGCATTAAGGTTCTCATTACGGATCACCATTTGCCCGCTGCCCAGGTGCCAAAAGCATCGGCCATAGTGAATCCGAATCAGCAGGGATGTTCTTTTCCGAGTAAGAGCATCGCCGGAGTAGGGGTAATCTTCTATGTAATGCTGGCATTGCGGGCCAAGCTGCGAGAAATGAATTGGTTTGCAGAGAACGACATCGCCGAGCCAAAGCTCGCGGACCTGCTGGATCTGGTTGCTCTGGGTACGGTGGCGGACGTCGTCGCGCTGGATCGAAACAATCGCATTCTGGTAAGTGAAGGGCTGGGCAGAATCAGAGCCGGTCGCACCAGGCCTGGCATCAAGAGCCTGCTGGAGATCGCTAACCGCAGCATTGCGCGGCTCACCGCTACCGACCTAGGTTTCAGCATAGGGCCAAGATTAAACGCGGCGGGAAGATTGGATGATATGTCCACGGGCATCGAATGCCTGTTAACTGAACATGAGGGCAGCGCCTACAAGTTGGCCATACAACTCGATGGCATGAATAAGGATCGCAAGCAGATCGAGGGTGATATGCGGGAGCAGGCCTTTAAGTTTCTGCAGGAATTTTCCCTGGAAGGAGGCGACCTTCCACCCGCATTATGCATCTATGACGCACGTTGGCATCAGGGAGTGGTGGGTATTCTTGCCTCGCGGGTGAAGGAGAAATTCAATAGACCGGTCATCGCCTTCGCCGATGCGGGCGAGACTGACGACGGCGAAATCAAGGGCTCGGCCAGATCGATTAAAGGTTTTCACATTCGCGATGCGCTGGATGCTGTGGCTAGCAGCAATCCGGGAATGATCACTAAGTTTGGCGGCCATGCCATGGCAGCTGGTCTAAGCCTCGAGAAAGGCAAGCTGCAAGCGTTTACCGAGGCCTTCCAGAGTCAGGCTGCGAAGCTATTGGATGATGATTTGTTGCAGGCAAAGCTATTGAGCGACGGAGAGATACAGCAAGATGAATTCTCGATGGCCACCGCCGCAGAGATAATTAAGGCGGGCCCCTGGGGGCAGGAATTCCCCGAGCCGGTGTTTGACGGCAAGTTCAAGGTCATCCAGCAGCGCAGGGTCGGGGAGAATCATCTGAAGTTGGTTCTCGCGCCCCAACAGTCCCCCAGACAGACCATCGATGCTATTGCATTCAACATAGATGAACAGGACTGGCCGGATCCGGGCATGACAGATATCGAAATCGCCTTCAGGCTCGACATCAACGAGTTTCGCGGTAATCAGACCCTGCAACTGATGGTTGAGAGCATACTCGGCTGGGAATGATCGAGCGTGCCAGAAAGGCATGTCCAGAAAAGTCTGATTACCGCCGATAATGTTTGAAATAAAGTCTCATCTTGACGGTCTTTAAATGACAGAATCCTCTGTATTTGTTACCTTTTGGCACACAAAGCACGGTCTCGCTCGCGTATCATCTTAAGCATGATTTGATGGGAGTCAAAATGCGTAATAATTTTCATAACTTTCTGATATTAATAGGTTTTATTCTAGTGTCTGGCATAGCTCAGGCGCAGATACACAAGACCGATCAGATAGAAGTCGAGTTAATCTCCGAAACCAGTAATGTGGTTCCCGGCGAAACGCTATGGCTGGCCATTCGACTCGACCCCATTGAGCACTGGCATACCTACTGGAAATTCGGTGGCGATAGCGGGGAGGCTACCGCAGCCAGTGAGTGGCAATTACCGGCGGGCAGCAGTGCCGGCGATATCGTCTGGCCAATACCCGAGTGGACCCCCTTCCCTGGCAGCGACCTGGTTACCTTCACCTACGAGCGCGAGGTTTTCCTGCCCATACCGGTAACTGTGCCAGCTAATTATAGCGGCTCTACCTTTGATATCAGCACCCATGTTGACTATCAGGTCTGTGATGAAATCTGTATTCCAGGCGAGGCAGACTTTGCTCTGTCATTACCGGTGGCAAGCGATTCATCAATTGATGACAAGTGGCAGCAAGCATTTGCCGAAACCAGGGCGATGACACCTGTACCCATCGATGGGCACTCTCTGCAGGCGAACTTCAACAGCTTCGATGGCAAATTCAATGTCATGATCGAAGCAGAAGAAAATCTATTCGATGACGTCGATGAAGTTTGGTTCTTTCCCGAGCAGCGTCGCATTATGAAGTACGCGCCTTTCCGCAAAGTCATGAAGGACGGAAACAGGCTGCAGATTTCTACGGATCAACACCGCCGTTTCGATACGAGTCTGGACGAACTAAATGGCCTGCTTGCCTATATCGATGATGACGGGCAATGGCATGGCTACGACATAAAACCGCGCTATGCGAATGTCGCCTGGGATCACAGTATTGAAGTCGAGTTAATAGCAGAGACTACGAACATTGTTCCCGGCGAAACTATCTGGTTAGGGCTGCGCCTCGATCCAGCGGAACACTGGCATACCTATTGGAAGATGGGTGGCGATAGTGGCGAACCTACCAGTGCAAATGAATGGACCGCACCAGAGGGAACCAACATCTCTGAGCTGCAGTGGCCAGCGCCACATTGGCTGCCATTCTATGACACCGACCTGGTGAACTTCGGCTACGAAGAAGAAGTGTTGCATCCGGTCGCGGTCAACATACCAGCTGACTACGAGGGCGATACGGTCGAGCTATCCACGCTGGCCTTCTGGAACGTGTGTGAGCAAATCTGTATACCTGGCGAGCAGAGGCTGAGCATCAGCTTGCCAGTTGCACAATCTGTAGAGCTGGATGCGGCTAACGCGCAACTATTTGCCTCTACCAGAGAGCAGCTTCCGATCGTCGATCACGACATTAAGTCAATCATCGCCGTAGCCGGGGAGAGAGTGAGTCTGGGCTTCGAGGCGCCAGATGCAGTTTTTACTGACTACAGTGAAGCCTTTTTCTTTCCGGAACAGCGCCGCATCATCAAGCCTGGTCCGCTAAGAGATGTCAGTATTCAGGGAAATCTAATTCAGATAACTCACCAGCAGCCCCGCCGCATGCTGGAAGACCTGACCGAGGTCTATGGAGTACTGGTTCTTGAGAACGAGCTAGGAGACCGAGTCGCCTACGATTTTCAGAATCCTACTGCAGATGCCAATCAAACCACTCTGGTGCCGTTCGCTGCCTCTGATAAAACAAGTGGCAATAGTGGCACCGGCGGTGGCTTATTGCTGTATATGCTTTTCGCCGTGATGGGCGGACTCATACTGAATCTAATGCCCTGTGTTTTTCCAGTGTTATCGATGAAGGCACTCAGCTTCGCGAAGAACGCGGGTGAGTCGGTGCACAAGCAACGCATGAGTGGTATAGCCTATACCGCTGGCGTGGTTGGTGCGTTTGTTGCGCTGGCTACTGTGCTAATCATCCTTCGAGCCGGTGGCGAGCGCATCGGATGGGCGTTTCAGTTTCAGCAGCCTTGGTTCCTCGCCTTTATCGTCTATGTATTTTTCATGATGGCGCTTAGTCTTTCCGGAGTATTTGAAATAGGCACCGGACTCATGGGAGCAGGAAGCGGGCTCGCACAGAAGAAGGGTTACAAAGGTTCATTCTTTACCGGGGTATTGGCAACGACTGTTGCTACACCTTGCACGGCGCCGTTTATGGGGCCTGCCTTGGGCTTCGCCTTAACTCAGCCCTGGGCCGTGGCGATGCTGGTATTCATATCCTTAGGCCTGGGTATGGCGCTGCCGATTCTGTTGCTCTCTTTTATGCCGGCGCTAACGAAGTACATGCCGAAGCCAGGCGCATGGATGGGGACATTCAAGCAGTTTATGGCATTCCCGCTGTATGCCTCAGCACTGTTCTTCCTCTGGGTTTTAGGAACGCAGGTTGGGGTCATGGGTATGTCGTTGGTATTAGGCGTGTGTATCTTGCTAGCCTTCGCGGCCTGGTTGTATCAACGCCGCTTCACTCTGGGGCCGATACTGCGCACGGTTAACTATGCCGTTGGCGTCACAGCACTGGTCGCTGCAGTCTATCTGATGCAGACACCGTTCTTGCAAACACTGGCCCCAGTGCAAACTGCGAGCGTTGATGCAGAAGGTAACTCCACGCAGAACTACGAGGTTTTCAGTACGGCACGCCTGGATGAGATTCAGGCAGAGGGTCGCCCCGTGTTTGTCAATATGACAGCAGCCTGGTGTATTACCTGTCTCGCTAACGAGCAGACGACACTTAGCACGGATCGGATAGGGCAAGCCTTGCTGGATAACGATATCACCTACATGAAAGGCGACTGGACCAATGAGGATCCGGAGATCACGGCGATGCTGGATAAGTTCAATCGTCCCTCCGTACCGCTGTATGTCCTCTACCCGGGTGATACCAGCAAAGAGCCTATAATCTTGCCGCAGATTCTTACTCCATCTATGGTGGCGGACGTCTTCGCGAGTATCTAGGGAGCCTGTCTGGCTTTGTCCGAGAGGTATGATCTATGGCTCCCATGCCATAGATCAAATTCACTGCATTGGTTCTTGCTTGTGTTTCGATTTGAGTGATAATCGCCTTAACTAGTCTTCCTTTTTCGTTCAGCCTATTTGCTATGAAATATCAGCTTCACATTCTGATAACTGCGCTTCTCTTCTTCCTGTCTACGCCGCCAGCAGCAGCTCAGGATTTGGAGTATTCCGCCGCTCATGACGCGGCCAGGCAATTACCCAGACTTCACAGCCTGTTGATCAGCCGCGGTGATGAGTTGGTTTTTGAGCACTACTACAATGGCCGCGACCCATCGCGTCCTGCGAATATGAAGTCAGCCTCGAAGAGCGTTATATCTGCTCTAGTTGGAATCGCTATAGATCAGGGAATAATCGCGTCGGTGGATGAGAAAGTTGTGCAGTATTTTCCAGAAATCATCTCTTCCAGCGATGATGAAGTAAAACAGCAGATCACCATCGAGAACCTCCTCACCATGCAATCGGGTCTGGAGACGACCAGTAATCGCAATTACGGGAAGTGGGTGCTCAGCGACAACTGGGTTGAGTTCGCTCTCAAGCAGCCCCTAGTAGCCGCCCCCGGGACGCGGATGCTCTATAGTACCGGCAGTACCCACCTTCTGTCAGCGATCCTGACGAAGGCGAGCGGCATGAGTGCCAAACAGTTCGCTCAGGAAAACCTAAGTTCGCGGCTTGGCTTCTCCATGTCCTATTGGCCGCAAGATCCTCAGGGAATCTATTTCGGCGGCAACGATATGGAGATGACGCCGCGTCAGATGTTGGAATTTGGCCGCCTGTATCTAAACGATGGCCTGCGCGGCAGTGATCAGGTGATCTCCAAAAACTGGGTGCAGGCTTCGCATCAGCCCCGCGCCACATCGCCTCGTGGTCAGGGTCGCTTCTACGGTTATGGTTGGTGGCTTCGAGACTTGGCAGGCATGCAGGTTCCTGTCGCCTGGGGTTATGGCGGCCAGCTAATATTCGTCGTGAAGGAGCTAGATCTCGTCGTTGTCGCGACTTCTGAGAGTGCGCCCGGACCCTCGAGAAGAGGGCATATGCGTAGTCTGTACGATCTGGTCGAAGACCATGTGCTATTGGCTGCGAAAACACAGCAGCTAAGTAAGTTGTAGGCAGTAGCTCGCTCAGTCTTGGCTGCTCTTAAAATCCCATGTATTCCTATTTGTGCCCCTACAAGTTCAGGTTAGCCCGTATTTCAGTCAGCAACGATCGCGTAAGTAGAAGGAAAGCAACAGATGAACATTCCTGTGTATCAGGTCGATGCCTTTGCCAATAGAGTCTTTGAGGGCAACCCTGCGGCGATATGTCCGTTAGAGCATTGGCTGCCAGAGCACACCATGCAGGCCTTGGCGGCGGAGAATAATCTGTCGGAAACAGCCTTCTTTGTTCCCGCCGAAGACGGTTTCGAGCTGCGTTGGTTTACTCCAGCCACAGAGGTGGATCTATGTGGGCATGCGACTCTCGCTGCGGCTCATGTCCTGTTTGAAGAGCTAGATTTTCAGGGAGAAGAGATTCGGTTCAGCACGAAGTCTGGGCCGCTCTCTGTGATCCGCAGTGGCAAGAGTGGCGAACTACTCAGCATGGATTTTCCTGCACAGGCGCCGCTACCCATTGACTTGCCCACGCAAATTGTCCAAGCATTTCACGCAACGCCAGAAGACTGTCTGAAGTTTGCGGATATTATCGCGGTCTTTCCCTCGGAAGACTTGGTGCGCAAGGCAGATCCAGATATGGAGCCATTGGCGCAGCTGGATTGCCGAGGAATCATTATCACGGCCGAGTCGAAGGAATATGATTTCATCGCGCGCTGGTTTGGTCCGCGAACTGGAATAAAGGAGGACCCTGTTACGGGTTCTGCTTTTACGCAGCTGGTGCCCTATTGGGCTAAGCGGCTGGGCAAGATCAACTTTCGTGCGAAGCAAGTTTCTGAGCGGGGAGGAGAGCTGAGCTGCGAACTGGCTGGCGAAAGAGTCATCATCTCCGGCAAGGCAGTCTTATTTATGCATGGGGTAATCGAAATAGAGGGCTAGCGCCCAGGCTGCTAGGCGGAGAGGTAGTATTCGATCTTGAGCTTATTGATCTCGATAACATCATGATTGTGCAGCTTGACTGCCCGAGAGCCAACCGCTTCACCGTTGATCATCAGCAGATTCTCTGCGCTTTCCTGATTCAGGCTGACAATGAAATGGCCGTCTGGTCGTTTGTTTATCTGCACAATTTCAGCGCCGGACTTTCCAAGTTTTACAGAAGGTTTTTCAAGGGCTAGTTCCTTGCCCGCACCCTTGCCGTTTAGAATTTGCAGCTTTGCGGCACCCAGACCCTCGCGTGAAGAGCCGGGCATATCAATGGGTTTGTGCAAGTTTGGGTTGGGAGGGGGTTCAGTCCGGATTGGCGCCTGATAAGAACTGTCTTATCGTCGTCGCCTGCTGACATAGATTCGTTGATATAGCGCGGTTCGTGTTTGCCTATGACGATGACATCGCCGTTCTTAAGTGGGTGCTTTCTTATTGCTTGGCCGTTGACGTAAGTGCCGTTGGTGCTATCTAAATCTTCCAAAAACGAGTCATCAAAGATTGTGAGGAGCTTTGCATGATGTCCGCTCACGGCGAGATTCTCGATACGAATATCATTATCATCCTTGCGACCAATTGTCATAACTTCTTTGTCGAGGGGAAAATCGCCCAATCGCGAAGAGTTAAAACTGAATTCCAATTTACCTGGCATGATAATTACTATCCTCTCGGTTTCTGAGCTGTATTCTCCTGCTAGGTCTGCATAAGAATGACAGAGATGTTGTCCTTGCCACCGTAGTGATTCGCTAATGCAATCAGTTTCTTAGCGGCAACTTCCAAGTCAGCAATGTTTTCATCAATAACTTCAGCAATCTGCCAATCGGAAACCATGTCAGTCAATCCGTCAGAACACAGTAGCAGTAGATCATAGGCCTGAAGCGGCTCTTCGTTTGCATCTACCTCAACCTCGGGGCGTGTCCCCAAGGCTCGCGTTACAACATGACCGACACTTGCGCTGCGTGCTTCTCTTTCAGTGTAAAAGCCTCTATCGATTAAATCCTGCACCAGGCTATGGTCTTTAGTGAGCCGCTGCACGGTGCGGTTTCTGTATAGGTACAGGCGTGAATCACCCACATGTCCCACATAGATCTGAGAGCCTATGACCACGGTAGCTACAATCGTCGTGCCCATGCCTTTGTAGGCTTCTTCAGCCTCTTGAGCGCTGTAGATCTCTGCATTGCTTGAAGAAATTGTATTGGAGACAAATTCCAATAACTGAGAACCAGTTATCGATACTGAATTTTCCTGCAAAACAAATTTGCGAAGCTTGTCTAACACGAACTTGACGGCCATGTGGGCGGCGATCTCTCCAGCCTTATGGCCACCCATGCCGTCGGCAAGGACGGCTATGCCGAGTTCTTGGTCGAATCCAATATGATCCTGGTTATACTCACGGCGTAATCCCGTGTCTGTATATCCTGCTATTTTTAATAGTGTCTGAGTTTCCGACATCAATCCGTCCTGAATGCTTCAATGCGATCAACCAACATGGAATAGACCTCTGGCAGGCTCTGGTTAATCTTTTCCTGACCATCAAAGAGGTACAGGTATTGTACAAAAATCAGTAGCAGCAGTCCGAATAAAAAGCCCATTCGAGCGCTTATTGGAGACTTTTTGAGATATGCCATCGATGTTGCGCTGTCTGTTGGTGTGGCCACGGGGTTCTGATGCTTAATACTGGCGTCTGGGTCAGCGCTAGAGGACTTGTCAGTAAAGGTTTTGTGATGCTTGTTCTGGATATGCCTTTGGAAGAGCTCCACTGCTCTTTGTAGACTGTCGCTTTCTCGACCCTCCGGCACTGTCGATATCATATTCGCGATGAGTAGCTGAATATCGTCCGGTAGTTTTGTGAAAGACTTTCGCACTACGAAGCTGGATTGCTGATCGTTGCTTGGTAGCGAGCCGGTAAACAATTGGTAGAGAATTACCCCGGTCGCATAGATGTCAGCTGCCTTGCTGCGTTCCTCATCTTTCAGATGATAGAACTGTGCGTTCTCGACGTTGCTGAGATCATCCTCCAGGGAGAAGTCGGTGAGCTTTACCCGGCCATCAGCGGTGAATAAGATATTCGTGGGGCGAAGGTGTCCGTGCACTATGCGGTTATTGTGCGCAAAAATCATCGCCTGACATATCTGGTTGGCGATCTTCAGAATTTCTTGCCAGTTAAGCACAAAGGAGAGCTTGTCGTTTAGTGTCCCACCGCTAAGATATTCCTGCACTAGAATAAAGTGTCTGTCGTTGCGAGAAGTGCCGTGTGTTTTCACGATGTTCTCGTGTTCTAGAGACGCCAATAGGTTGCTTGCCTCATAGCCGCCACTGGTGCTCACCTTCTTCTTGATGATAAGAAGGTTGTTTCTATCTTTTTGTTGGTAGAGATAGACTGAACCGAATTTGTCTTCGCGCAGAATATCTAATAACAGGAACTTGGACTTGATCTTGGTGATTCCCTGCTCGGCTCTTAGTCGCTGTTCGACATCTATATGGGAACCTTGTGATATTGCCAGAAGATCATTTTTCAATTGCTCTGCAGATTGTGGGCGCAGTTCCGAGTCCTGATTCAGGCAGCTCAAGATTAGCTGGTTCAGTTCGGGTTCGATCTCAATGTTTAGTCGGAACGGTTCGGGGAAAACGCCGGTGGGGATCTTTTCAGTGAACAACTCGTACATGACCACGCCAATGGAATACAGATCACTTCGTTCCGTGACGTTGTCCGATGACTCGCGCTGTTCTGGCGACATGTAGTTGTATGTCCCCATCACGGTGCCCGATGTTGTCTGGTTGGTTACCTCTCTCTTCTCTTCATAAAACTGCGCTATACCGAAATCCAGGATTTTCACGTTGCCATTCTCATCGATGAGAATATTCTCTGGCTTAATATCCCGATGAATCACATTATTCTGGTGAGCATAGGCCAGAGCCTTCAGCAGCTGAATAATGATATCGATCTTGTCCGTATGCGAGATCTCATTGATCTTGGATGCCGTGCCCAGATCGACGCCCTCTACGTACTCCATGACGAAGTAGGGCATCTCATCCGCGCTAATTCCGCGGTCGATAACATGAATAATATTCGGATGTGTCAATCTCGCGATAATATATGACTCACGGTCGAAACGGCGTCTAGCCTCTTCGTCACGGCTGAGGTCATTGATCAATAGCTTGATGGCTACAGGTCGTTGCAGCGACTCCTGAATGCCCCGATAGACATAGGCCATGCCGCCTTCGCCGATTTTGAGTAGTTTTGAATAACCCTCTAACTGCATCAGGATCCCATCTTTTTCTGACTACATGCACTGGATTGGTGTGTGATCTCTAGCCTAATGAGGGTGGGCTTACGAAAATGTGATATTCTTCGCAAAATCACTGTGTTAGGAAGCCAGTCCGAGACCGCGCGCAAGGAATATTGAGATGAGAATACCAAGCTTCGCACTTTCCACGTTCGCCGTTGTGTTGGTTTTGTACCTCCTTATCGTAGGCGAGGCGCTGCTGCTTCCCTTGGTGATAGCTATTGCATTGTGGTATCTGATCAATACGCTAGCCGCGGCATTCGCGCGTATTCAGATTGGGGGATTTCAGTTCCCTAGTCTGGTCTGTCTGATAGCATCGCTACTCACCTTTGTTTTACTGATATGGGGGCTGATTAACTTCCTCAGCGGTCGCGCGGACGATGTGCTTCAGGTGATTCCGATCTATCAGGAGAATCTCACCGAGCGCCTGCAAAACCTGCCATTGGTAGTTGTATCTGCATTTCAAGATCAGCTAATCACCGACTGGATCGATCTGCCTGCCTATGCGACATCGGTTGCCGCATCCTTCGCAGGAATTCTGGCGAGCGGAGGGCTGATCATGATCTACATCCTGTTTCTGTTCCTGGAGCAGGGTAATTTCGATCAAAAGATCACCGCACTGTTTAGCAGCTCGGGTTCTGAAGAAGACGTGCGCAAGATTATCACTAGAATCCGCAACGATATTCAGAAATACATCAGCATAAAGATGTTCACCAGTTCCATGACGGGATTGCTCAGTTATATATTCCTGCGCATCGTAGATGTTGATTTTGCCGGCGTTTGGGGGCTGCTTATCTTCCTGCTGAATTTCATTCCTACAGTAGGCTCCATAATCGCTACTATATTCCCGGCGATGATCGCCCTCGCGCAATCCGATGGTTATACCCTGTTCATTTTGGTTCTGGTGGGCATCGGCGCCCTGCAGATATGCATCGGTAATATCCTGGAGCCGCGATTGATGGGTAATTCCTTTAATCTAAGCCCGATCGTCATTCTCCTCAACCTGGGTCTGTGGCAATACATCTGGGGAATACCGGGAATGTTTCTGTGTGTTCCTTTCCTGATCATCCTGACGATCATCCTTAGTCATTTTCCAAGAACGCGACCTATCGCCATTATTCTTTCCAGTGATGGCAGGCTAAGGGTTACTAAGTATGCTGTGTTCGAGGAATTCAACTTCGGCACTGATCATGCCGGCATGTTGCCCGCAGACAAGGAGCGCGACGAAGACTGAGCTCGCAGGCTACAGCAAAGCTACCGTCGCAGCGAAAAAACCCTGCAATATCCGCGTATTACGCGCTATAATCCTGTCCTTTTTTATTATTAGCCGGCCCCAAACTCAGGGTCAGGCCAGAGAATCGGATTAATCCATGACTAGTGCTGAGATTAGACAGAAGTTTTTAGACTTTTTTGCCAGCAGGGGACACCAGATTGTTCCCAGTAGCTCGCTCGTGCCCGGCAATGATCCAACGCTGCTTTTTACCAATGCCGGTATGGTTCAGTTTAAGGATACTTTTCTCGGTGATGAAACCCGCGACTATAACCGGGCAACTAGTTCTCAGCGCTGTGTTCGAGCTGGCGGCAAACACAATGACTTGGAGAACGTAGGCTACACGGCCAGGCATCACACATTCTTCGAGATGCTGGGTAATTTTTCCTTTGGTGACTATTTTAAGAGAGAAGCCATCAAATATGCGTGGGAATTCCTAACTGTCGATTTGGAGCTTCCTGCGGAAAGACTCTGGGTAACGGTTTACGAGGATGATGACGAGGCCGCCTCTATCTGGCTCGATGAGATGAAGATCGATCCGAACCGTTTCACCCGCCTGGGAGAGAAAGACAATTTTTGGGCCATGGGAGATACAGGCCCTTGTGGGCCTTGCTCGGAATTATTCTACGATCACGGCGAAGATGTGCCCGGTGGTCCTCCGGGAAGCCCTGATGAAGACGGCGACCGCTACATAGAAATCTGGAACCTGGTGTTCATGCAGTATGAGCGAAAGGCTGACGGGTCGATGACGCCACTGCCCAAGCCCTCTGTAGACACGGGTGCCGGGCTAGAGCGATTGGCGGCAGTCATGCAGTCGGTGCACAGCAACTACGATATAGATCTTTTCCAGCAGTTACTGAAAGCCATCTCCAAGATAACCGGGGTGAGTGACCTTGATAATAACTCGCTAAAAGTTATAGCAGACCATATACGGTCGTGCTCCTTCCTCATCGTCGATGGTGTGTTGCCTTCGAATGAGGGTAGAGGCTATGTACTGCGCAGAATAGTCCGGCGCGCGGTTCGGCACGGCTACCAGCTTGGCGTGAAGGATGTTTTCTTCTACAAAATCGTAGCTGCACTTGTCGATGCCATGGGGCAGGCGTACCCCGAACTCGCACAGAAGCAGCAGTTTGTCGAGAAAGCCTTGAAGGATGAGGAAGAACAGTTCGCCCGGACTCTAGAGAACGGCATGTCAATTCTGGAGAAGGCGATTGAAGACTTGAGTGGAAATATTGTTCCTGGTGAGACTGTCTTCCGCCTCTACGATACCTACGGTTTTCCAGTAGACCTTACCGCCGACGTTGCCAGAGAGCACGATCTGTCTCTGGACATGGAAGGCTTCGATCAAGCCATGGCGGTGCAGAAGAATCAGGCGCGGGCGGCGAGCAATTTCGGTTCGGTCGCAAAGCTAGAGATCGCCGCCGATGAGGTTACCGATTTCATTGGTTATGAAAAATTACAGGGTAGTTCGAAGCTGCTAGCTATCTTCGCAGACTCGAAGAAGCTTGAGAGTGTTGGCGAGGGTGATGAGGTGCTACTGCTGCTCGATAGTAGCCCCTTCTATGGCGAGTCCGGCGGTCAGGTTGGCGATACAGGCTTGCTCAGCAATGCCAATGCTTCGTTCGAAGTTTTAGATACTCAGAAACAGGGGGATGCCCTGGTTCATAGAGGCGTATTACGCACAGGGACTCTGAAGCTGGGCGATGAACTTTCAGCTACGGTAGCCGAAGAAGCTCGCGCCGCTATCACGCTAAATCACAGTGCGACGCATCTGATGAACGCTGCGCTAAGAAGTGTGCTTGGCGAGCATGTGCTACAAAAAGGTTCACTCGTCGATGCAGATCGGTTGCGCTTCGATTTTTCCCACAGCGCACAAGTTTCTTCCGATCAACTTAGGCTAATTGAGAATCAGGTGAACGAAGAGATATTGAAAAACTCATCTGTTAGCAAGGAAGTATTGCCCATAGACAAGGCTCAAGAGAAGGGCGCGGTGGCACTGTTTGGCGAAAAATACGGAGACGAGGTTCGTGTAGTCTCTATGGGTGGTGACTATTCCATCGAATTTTGTGGCGGTACCCACGTGTCGCGCACGGGAGATATTGGCCTGTTTAAGATTATATCGGAGTCAGGTATTTCCTCTGGCGTACGCCGTATCGAAGCGGTGACTGGTAAGGGGGCACTGGCTCTGATCGAAAGAGAAGAGCAGACGCTCAGGCAGGTCTGCGAGATAGTGAAATCGAATGTAGACGATGTGCTCGATAAGTTGCAGCAATTGGCGAGTAATACCAAGGCGCTGGAAAAACAACTAGAGCAACTCAAATCGAAGATGGCCTCTAGCGCGGGAAGTGATCTTGCTTCTCAGGCAGAAGAAATCGCTGGCGTAAATGTTCTGGCCGCAGTAGTGGAAGGGTTCAATCCAAAGACGCTGCGCGATACAGCCGACCAGTTGAAGAACAAACTTGGCAGTAGCGTTGTCGTTCTTATCACGGCATCGGAAGGTAAGGTGAGTATTGTTGCAGGCGTGAGCAAAGACCTGGTTGGCAAGGTGAAAGCCGGAGAATTGGCGAATATGATCGCAATGCAAGTCGGTGGAAAGGGTGGTGGTCGTCCCGATATGGCCATGGCCGGTGGTAGTGATGCGGCTGCCATACCAGGGGCTGCGGCGAGCATAAAGCCCTGGCTTACGGAAAAACTTCAGGGCTAAGAGTCCTGTTAGCGTAAGGCTCGATAAGGGTTTTACCAATAACAGTTTGAGAGTACGTTAAGAGAATCGGAATAGTTTAGATATGGCCTTGATCGTTCAAAAATTTGGTGGGACATCTGTTGGCACTGTCGAGAGAATCGAAGCGGTGGCAGACAAGATTATTGATTTCCGTGAGCGCGGTGACGATATCGTCGTCGTTGTGTCTGCAATGAGTGGAGAAACCAACCGCTTAACGGCTCTTGCCAAAGACATCATGGAGTATCCGACTCCCCGTGAAATGGATGTGCTCTTGTCTACCGGCGAGCAGGTTACGATTGCCCTATTGAGCATGGCCTTGGAGAAACGCGGTTTTGGCGCGCGTTCCTTTACTGGTGGTCAGGTTAAAATATTGACTTGCGAGACTCACACCAAGGCCAGGATACGCGAGATCGATGGAACCAGAATTCATGCGCAGTTAGAGCAGGGCAATGTTGTGGTTGTTGCGGGCTTTCAGGGTGTTGATGAGCATGGCAGTATCACCACATTGGGTCGTGGCGGTTCAGACACGACGGCTGTGGCTTTAGCGGCGGCACTGGACGCGGATGAGTGTCAGATCTATACCGATGTTAAAGGCGTCTACACTACTGATCCTAGAGTCGTGGAAGATGCGAAGTTACTTAGCAGTATTACGTTCGAAGAGATGCTTGAGCTTGCCAGTCTTGGTGCCAAGGTCTTGCAGATACGCGCGGTAGAATTTGCGGGCAAATACAAGGTGCCCTTGCGAGTGCTATCAAGTTTTGAAGAGGGTCCGGGTACCCTGATTAGTTTAGAGGGAGAAGAGAAGATGGAAGACCCTACTATTGCGGGTATCGCATTTGAGAGAGACGAGGCCAAGTTAACCATGGCGGGCGTTCCAGATGTGCCCGGTGTCGCGTATCAAGTTATTGGTCCGGTGAGTGCGGCTGGCATCGAGGTCGATGTTATCGTGCAAAATGCGGCGGAAGACGGTACCAATGATATTACATTCACCGTTAAGCGCAGCGAAAGCGACAGAGCGAAGAAGATTCTTGACGAGCTGCTGCCCTCGCTGCAGGCCCGGGAAGTGTTGCTGGATAAGAAGATAGGCAAGGTGTCTGTAGTCGGTGTAGGCATGCGTTCCCACGCGGGTGTCGCCAGCAAGACCTTTAAGGCGCTTGCGGATGAGAATATCAACATTCAAATCATTACTACGTCAGAGATCAAAATATCTGTGGTGATAGAAGAGAAATATCTTGAACTCGCTGTTCGCTCCCTACATAGCGCCTTCGAGCTCGGCGATCCTGATTACGGCAAGGGAGAAGACGCCTAGTCCCAATATTCTGTCGGATGAAATTCTGCTCATTTTAGTTGGAATGTTCTCCGTTAAGGCAGATACTGGTAATCGTTGGCGCTATTTACCACGCAGTTAAAGAGTTTTGCGCTATTTTCTTGAAGTGTCTCTCTGCGCGGATCAAATGCAGTAAAAGAGACCTCGATCAAGGCCGCGTAGAATAGTACGGGGTAGTCTTTGAAAGTAGAGAACTCGCAGACAGTCATAAACGACTGAAGTAGCACTGCAACGGTGAGTACGAAAGCACAAGGAAACGAGTTAAAGGAGGATTGCAATGTTAATACTGACACGCCGAATAGGCGAAACATTGATGATCGGAGACGAAGTAACGGTAACCGTTCTAGGCGTAAAGGGTAACCAGGTAAGAATTGGGGTGAGCGCGCCTAAAGATGTAGCTGTACATCGTGAAGAGATCTACCAACGGATCCAGAAGGAGAAGGATGGAGATGTTGCTGGGGTTGATGACGAGG
>CAJQHM010000103.1 GCA_905478195.1 uncultured Pseudomonadales bacterium | reverse complement strand
TTACCAAAGAATCCATTCAATAGCCTGATTGTTCCGCGACCCATAGGCTGGATAAGCTCTGCAGATAAAGAGGGTGTTCACAACCTCGCGCCATATAGCTTCTTCAATGCGGTGAGTTATAGTCCACCTACAGTCATGCTCTCTGGCGGTGTAGGATCGGCGGCGGATGGTATGAAGGATTCGATTCGAAACATCGAGGCGACGGGGGAGTTCGTCTGTAACCTGGCTACCTGGGACACGCGGGAGCAGATGAATCGGTCTTCGATGTCGGTGCCAGCGGATGTCGATGAGATTAGCCTTTCCTCTTTGACGGCGATCCCCTCCAGCATCGTCGGCGCACCAAGAATCCAAGAGGCTCCCGTGCATCTTGAATGCCACTACTTGAAAAGTGTGGACATTCCCGGCTGGACAGAAGCGGATGCCTACCGGGTGATATTCGGTGAGGTAGTAGGGATCCACATCGATGATGACTTCATCACCGATGAGGGTCTGGTCGACGTGGCTAAACTGCTGGTCATTGGAAGATTGGGCTATAACGAATACAGTCGTGTAGACAAGGATTCACTGTTCACTATGGACAGGCCCGGCTAGATGGCCACTATTTCTTAGCCTTAGTGGCATTCTGCAGCAAGGCGCCGAAAGTACCGACTGCAGGCTTTGCCGATGCTGATCTGCCGCTATTGGTTTGTGCCGGTCTGTTGTTGGGTCTGTTGCTGGTTTTGCCTTTCTCCTTCCCTTTCTCCTTTCCTCTGTCCTTTCCTGTATCTTTCCCGCTATCACTTTCCTTGTCAGCCTTCGATAGCAGTTCATCATCGAGGCGCATAGATAGGCCGATGCGTTTTCGCTGCACATCCACCTCCATGACTTTTACTTTTACGACGTCGCCTGTTTTTACTATGGTGTGTGGGTCTTTCACGAAGGTATTCGACAGGGCAGAGATGTGTACCAGCCCATCTTGATGCACACCAATATCCACGAAGGCGCCGAAGTTGGTTACGTTAGTTATCACGCCTTCCAATAGCATGCCGTCCTTAAGATCTTTCATGGACTCGATGCCGTCTTTAAATTCTGCAGTTTTGAATTCAGGCCTTGGGTCACGGCCGGGTTTTTCCAGTTCGCTCAATATGTCGGTAACCGTGGGCAGCCCGAATTTTTCATCGATAAAATCTGCAGGATTTAGCTTCATCAAGAAGCTGCGATCTCCCATCATGTCGGCAACTTTTTTCTTGCTTGCGCTGCCGATCTTTTCAACTATGCTGTAGGACTCGGGGTGTACCGCAGAGGCATCCAGTGGATTGTCACCATTAACGATGCGTAAGAAGCCTGCTGCCTGCTCGAAACTCTTTTCACCAAAGCGCGGAACTGCTTTCAGGTCGCGCCGATTCCTAAACTCGCCATGCTGGTTGCGATACTCCACAATATTTGTCGCGATTGAAGAGGACAGGCCAGAGACCTGTTTTAGCAATGCGGCCGAGGCCATGTTCACATCGACACCTACGGCATTCACGCAATCTTCGACCACCGCATTCAGGCTCTGCCCTAATTTGAATTGACTTACATCGTGTTGATACTGGCCTACGCCGATAGACTTCGGGTCTAGCTTCACCAGTTCTGCCAGTGGGTCTTGCAGGCGACGTGCAATAGAGATCGCTCCACGCACGGTCACATCCAGATCGGGAAATTCTTCTCTGGCAATGTCAGACGCAGAATACACGGAGGCGCCAGCTTCATTCACCATGGCTTTATCGAGCTTCAGATCCTTGTGTAGCTTAATAAGATCACCAGCCAGTTTGTCAGTCTCTCGCGAGGCGGTACCGTTACCAATGGCAATCAGTTCGACACCATGCTTCTTCGCCAATTTGGCCAATACAGAAATGGATTCGTCCCATTGGTTCCTCGGTTGATGAGGGTAGATGGCAGTGTCTTCCAGAAATTTTCCAGTGCGATCGACTACACACACCTTCACGCCGGTGCGCAGGCCTGGGTCGAGGCCAAGAGTAACTTTGTTGCCAGCCGGTGGTGCCAGCAGGATAGCTTTCATGTTCTCGGTGAACACACGGATGGCTTCGTCGTCTGATTGTTCGCGAAGCTGGCCCAACAGATCGGTCTCGAGCCGGTAGATGAGTTTGATGCGCCATGTCCATGTGACTACCCCGCCTAACCACGTATCCGCCGTGCGATTCTTGTTTGCTATACCGAAATGCGCGGCAATCATGCCCTCGCAGGGGTCGGTCACCCCGGATTCGACACCCGCGCTACCAATTTCTACAGATAGGAACCCCTCTTTCCGCCCGCGGAAAACGGCGAGCGCGCGGTGGGAAGGAATTTTTTTTAAGCGTTCACTGTAATCGAAGTAATCACTAAACTTGGCAGCATCTGCCTTGTTCTTCTCTACGACGCTGGCGCGAATTTCGCCGTTGTCCCAAAGGTGGTTACGCAGTCTGCCCATGAGTGCGGCGTCTTCACTGAAGCGCTCCATAAGAATGTCACGGGCGCCCTCGAGAGCAGCTTTGACATCTTCGATGTCATTTTTGCGTGAGTCGTTGTCGATGTAGTTGAGGGCCTGAGTCTCAGGATCCAGATTCGGATCAGCAAATAACTCATCGGCTAAAGGTTCTAAGCCCGCCTCGATGGCAATCATGGCCTTAGTGCGACGCTTGGGTTTATAGGGAAGATACAAATCTTCCAAGATGGTCTTCGTCTCGGCGCAGCGAATTTGCTTTTCCAGTTCCGGCGTCAACTTGTCCTGCTCACTTATGCTGGTAATAATGGCCTCTACCCGTTCATCCATCTCGCGCAGATAGCGCAGACGTAACTCCAGATCACGCAATTGCAAATCATCGAGCCCGCCGGTTGCTTCCTTGCGATAGCGCGAGATGAAGGGCACGGTCGAACCCTCATCGAGTAGCGCAATCGCAGCGCTCACTTGTGGCGGTTTGACGTTTAGTTCATTGGCGATTTTTTGGGTTATTACTGGAGAGCTTGACTGGGTAGCGGGCATTGCAATCCTACGTTCCCAGTTAGGTATCACCGGGATGTTGCGTGGTTAAAGAGGGGCGTATTCTACGCTGAATTGGGTTGCTTAAACTATGGGTGAGATGAGGTCGCGGAAATTTAAATTCGCACAAATTTCGGTACAAACATTAGTCCAACACCAATGCCTGCCATTAACGTCGGATCGGTGATCATATATGGGTACATCATCAGACAAAGGCCAATATAGTAGGCGACCGTGTGCTTCTGCTTCTTGCCATAGATGAAATATCCAAGCCCAACTGAGCTGAATACCAGGCTGATAAGCAGATAATTCGTGTCAAACATGAAAGGCTCTCGGATCGGTAGTGGCTAACCATAACCTGAATCAGCCTCTGGGTGTTGGCTTGGTTCTCAACTCAGCGAATGTCTAGCCTTAGTTCCAATCCGTTCCGTCATAGTAGCGTGTGCCCCTATGTCCTTTGCGGGCAACAGGCATGGTGATTCTCTCACCGGGACACTCCACTAGAATCAGAGTTCTTGGCCTGCCCGATTTAGGGTTCACGGCACCACCGGCCAACTCGCGAATTCTTAGTCGACCTCTAAGCTCATCATTGAAGATTGCGTAGACGAAATTTCCTACCTTTAATTTTGAAGGCTTGCCTGCCATGTGAAATTCAAACTCTGCGACCGAGCCATCGAACAGAGATTCTATTCCCGCTTCTCCGCGGGACGCGGGTATGGTTTTTGTAATACCAAAATTCATTGCAGACAACTTTTTTCTAACTAAATAAATCGAAGGTGCCGAAGTTGCCACCTAACAATTTGTTTGAATCAGAGTGCCCGAGCCAACCCTGTGTCATGCTTTGGTAAACTTTTCTGAAGTCGGTTGTGTAGGCTAGGTTGTCTCCCTCAGCCAATTCGGTCAGGCTTGGCAGTTCGCCATAGTGTCCGCCCTTGACTTGGTTGCCCACGACAAACATAGCGTTTGCCGCGCCATGGTCTGTCCCAAGGCTCACGTTCTCTGGCACGCGTCGGCCAAACTCGGAAAAGATCATGAGTGCGACATCATCGGCACGACCGATGCGTTCAAGATCTTGAATGAACCCTGCTACGGCGTCAGAGGTATAGGTTAGTAGCCGCCGGTGTAGGTTGTTTTGAAAAACATGTGTGTCAAATGCATTGTTTCGATAGGCCACATAGTAAAGACCGGTAGGCATTCCTGCATCTAACAGAGCGACTACTTTCTGGAGATCCAGATCATTCACGCCATAGTCAATTGGTGAATCGTACTTGGTCCAGGCATCGCGAACGAGGGCCGATGCGTCATTTGCGCTGCGCGCAATGTCCAGTAGGAAGCTTCGTGATGAATTCTCAGATTCGCCAATCTCGGGCACTGCATTCAGAGCATCTTTCTCCGCAGCAAAGGCTTCACGCATAAATCGATTCGGATCATCGAAAACCACAGGAACGTGTTTTGCACTGCGTACCGCCAGAGATTGCCTAGCGGCTATGTTGACCAAATAGTTGGGTGGTGCGGAAGGGGCGATCTCATCGGCCAACTTTCCTACCCAGCCATACTCGTTGCCACTATTGGGTGCGGCTGTATGCCAGTAGGCCATAGAGGTGAAATGAGAGTAGGAAGGGTTTTCATAGCCGCAGCCGTGCACAATTGCCATCTTCCCGTCTTTGTACAGGCGTTCGAACCCTGCCATTCCAGGATTAAAGCCGAAGTGATCATCGATTACTCTGAGTTCATTCTTGGGAATCCCGATGTTAGGCCGCTGCCGGTAGTAGGCATCGTCGCCATAAGGCACTACTGTGTTTAAGCCATCGTTGCCGCCGGAGAGCTCCAAGATAACCAGGACCTTGCCGTTGGCGGCAGCTTGTGCAGCCGCAGCCTGTGCCGCTTGTGCAAACGCTGGAGGCACCATGCTTAAGGCCCCCAATCCTGCCATGCCGGTCAACATCTCTCGGCGGCTAAGTGCTTTGTTCGACCTGAACTTGTTCTTTTTCATTTCTTTTACCTCGTCTACTCAGGGTCCTAAGTCAGACTTTTCAAATTAACTTAATTGATATTCCGGTTGGCTCATAATGAGATGTAAGACAAGGCGCAGAGAATCTTCCATATAGCTTTGTGCATCTACAATGTTTGAAGTGCCCAAGTCCTGGCTCAGAAAATCGATCAACATGCTGCGCGTTTCGCTGCCCGGTTGAACTCGCATAAAGCGTGCGAGCAGATAGCTCACCGCTTCGTCCGTGGTTTCTATGTTTTGCTCTAGTATCATCTCGCTCAAATTTATCCGTGCTGTATGCCGAGGTATGGGCTTAACCCTCTCTATAGCCATCTGCCAACCCCGGAAGCTACCGTAACGGGTGTTGAATTCTTCATCGCGGTCCGCCAGCATATTCGATTCGGCCATAATCCCGCCTTCGCTCATTGAGCTAGGCTGCGTAGCGGATGTAATATCCTGACCTTGCCGAATGCGATCGGCCACACTGCGTATCTCGGCGCTACCGTTAATTCTATCCGGTGGTATAAAGTTGATGTCGGGAAACAGAACGTCCCGAGCGAAGTTTCCACGCTCAAGAAGCAGCCCCGGTGTCATCCAGCTTCTGCCTCCGGCCCAGCCAGCGACAGTGGGTGGACGGAACAATGATTGGCTAAGCGCGCCGGTTGCTCGATTAAAATCAGGCACGCCAGGTGCGTCTTTAAGACCAAGCTTGCGATAGGTTGAAACGGCCAGTTGTACCGGGCTCTTTATTTGGCTGCCCATTGAGGGAGTGCTGTAAAAATCTTTTGAAAGGAAGAGGGTTTCGAGCAGAGTCGCCACATCATAATCTGCGTCACGAAGAATAGTACCCAATTCTTTGCCTAGCGCTGGGCTTAACTCTTCACGCACGAAGAAGCGATAAATTTTGCTGGAAATGTACTCTGCTGTAACCGGCTGTTCCATAATAAGATCGATGATCTCAATACCGTCGAAGTTGCCGTTGTGGCCTAAAAACGTTTTCATGCCATCGTCGTGTTGTTGCTCGTTGACGACAAAGTCTGTGTCAACATAGTTCCAGCCGGTAAAGGCGCGCGCGGCCTCACGAATATCGGTCTCAGAATAGTTGCCCACACCCATGGTGAACAGTTCCATGATTTCACGAGCAAAGTTCTCGTTAGGTGCGCCCTTCACATTTACGCCGGCATCGAGGAATGACAGCATGGCTGGGTCTTGTGCTACTGCCACCATGAGGTCGCGAAAACTGCCAGTGCCCATTTCATGAAACAGCTCAAGTTCGTTTAGTAACTTGCGATAGTCCCGCACCTTGCTCTCGTTGATGGCATAGTGCCCATGCCAGAATAGCGCCATCTTCTCTTGAAGCGGATTATTCGATGCGACCATGCGGTCGGCCCACCAATAGGCGACGCGGTTGGTTTCCAATACGCTGGCTCGCAGCCAGTAGAAAAACTTATTCACAACCGGCTGCAAACGGCGGTTTCCTTCAGGTTTGACTCTTACGCCCAGAGCCTCGCCGGTCTGCTTTGCCAGTTCTGTGGTCGCAGGGCGGCTGGGGGGAAAGGGTTCTAATCCAGGCTCGTGAATTCCCGAATGCTCGAAGGGGAGCAGGTGAGCATTATTACTAGAGTCGTAATGCACCAAGCTAGTTACGGCTTCGCGTGGTGAGAGTGCGGCCAGGGCCTCTATCTGAGCGGGGGTGCCACCGAATCCGGCTCTCTCAAGCAGGTGAGCAGCTGTTTCGTAATTCCAGTCCCCATTTACGATCGGGGCAAGGTCGTCTTGCTGGGCAAGTACTGAGGGCGATGTCAGGGCTACTGCAAGGGCGCTTGCTGCGGCCATAAATTTCAGTGCTCTCAACATGAGGGAGCTCTCCGGTTTTGTATCAGAGTGCCTACTTTATTCTATTTTCTCCTGTATTTGTACGTGCTTGTAGGGGCACAATGGTGCTTTCGAGAGGGGAAGAGGGGATACCCAGTGAAGTCTAATTAACCTTACTTTATGTGCGGCATTTTTGCGCACAGCCAGAACTGTCTAAATACAGGGCAATTCGGCCTAGGAAGGGCTTTACACCACCCCTATTTCCTATATCCTGTCGAGAAGGTCTTACAATAACGAGGAAGTAAAACAATGGCCAAAACTGCAGGCATTAATAGAAGAACATTCATCAAGAACGCTAGTCTCACAGCCTTCGCTGGGGCAACCGGTGGCATAGCGACCGGCGCTACTGCGGCTCAAGGGGCCAGTAGCTCGAAAATGGCAAACGGCAAATACGATTTCGATACCGTCTATAACCGAGTTAATCACAATACGGCTCGTTGGGATTCCCCGCCTCGAAATTACCCTGACGGATCCTTCAAATATGGCATGGGCGTTGCCTCCATGGACTTTGAGTGTGCGCCCTGTATTACAGAGGCTATTGCCGAGCGCAACGAACACCACAGCTGGGGTTATATAAGTACTACCGAGCCACTGCGCGATGAAGTCGTAAGATGGAATGGCGAGCGTCATGGTGTTGACCTTCCCAAGGAGGCGGTAACTATTTCCGATGGTGTGTATGCCGGCATGATTGCCGCTATGCGTTCACTGGTAGGCTCTGGTGGCAAGATTCTAATTAATACACCGGCTTACTCTGGTTTTTACACGATGAATCGGAATGCGCGTACCGTGCCTGTCGATAGTCCCTTGGTTAAAGTCAACGGCCGCTATGAGATAGACTGGGAAGACCTGGAAGCAAAGATGACTCCAGACGTTCGCGCGATGATCGTTTGTAATCCGCAGAACCCTACGGGCAATGTGTGGAAGGAAGATGAGCTGCTGCGCATTGGTCGTCTCTGCCTGGAACACAACATCGTTGTCTTGTCTGACGAGATTCATTCCGATTTTGTCCGGCCTGGTCACAAATATACACCATTCGCCAGCCTCCCGGACCAAGCTGTGGTAAACAACAGCATTAGCTTCAATGCCATCAGTAAGACATTTAATCTGGCCGGTATGAAGAATGCTTATTTCTATTCGAAGAACCCGCAACTGAAGGCAAGAGTCGATGAGTTTCACTTTGCCGAGCTCAGTACGTTGGGCGTAGTTGCGAACGAGGCGGCCTATAAGGGTGGCGCAGATTGGTTTGCTCAGGCGTTGGCCTATATAGATGGCAGCCACGACATGGTCGAGGATTACATTAAGCAACACATGCCTACGGTAGGTTATACACGTAATGAAGGTACGTTCATGACCTTCCTAGATTTCAGCAAAACTATGGAATCGGTTGGTGCTAGCGAACAGTACAAATCACACGGCAAACAATCACCTGAGCATTATTTTCAAGATTGGCTGGTGCACAACTCGGGCGTGTATCTGAATCCGGGTTCAGTTTACGGTGCCGGTGGCGCAGGTCATATGCGCATGAATATCGCCTCATCGCGACTCGTGCTCAAGGATGTATTCGACGCGATGGCGTCTGCTGTTAACAAAGTCTAAGGTCAGCAAACCCAAGGGTTGGAATTGAATTCCAACCCTTTTTTTACTCCCGGCTTTATGCCTAGGGAGAGCTATCCACAATCAATGCTCCACAGTGAGCCAGTTTGTCTGACACCGTATTCCCAAGTAGAGG
The DNA here is from genome assembly GCA_905478195.1 of uncultured Pseudomonadales bacterium. GTDB lineage: Bacteria > Pseudomonadota > Gammaproteobacteria > Pseudomonadales > Pseudohongiellaceae > UBA9145. The sequence continues at coordinate 4,739 of CAJQHM010000103.1, read as the reverse complement.
AGATTAGATCATGAAAATGACGCGTCGCGGTTTCGTAGGAACTATCGGTCTTGGCAGTGCTGCCGGACTTCTTTCAAGTGCAGGTCTCACCAGTCGCCATGCCAACGCAGCGAGCTATGCCGATGAAGTTGTGTATGACGGTGGTATCATGCAGCTCAATCAAAATGAGAGTGCTCGTGGCCCTGGCCCCAAAACTATGGAGGCAATTCGCTCTCATGTAACCAAGCGTGTTGGCCGAGGCTATGCGCCAGACCACGTTAACGAATTGCGCTCTACACTGGCAGAAGGTTACGGTGTTAGTACCGACAATGTAATTCTGTCTACGGGTTCTACGCCCTTGCTAGTGGGGGCGACACGGGCGTTCTGTTCCGAGAACAAGCCGCTGGCGACTATTGACCCTACCTACACAACAGCCGAACAGACCGCTCGCGGCATGGGTGTAGAGATTAGACGTGTGCCCGTAGATAGCTCTAGCATGGGCGTCGACCTAGATGGCCTGGCAAAAGCCGCAGTGGGTGCAGGTATGGTTTACTTCTGCAATCCAAACAACCCAACAGGAACGGTGCATTCGCCGGCGGCAGTGGAATCCTTTGTTCGACGCGTGCAGCGGGAATCCCCGAATACTAGGATTCTCATCGATGAGGCCTATATCAACTATGCTGCCGATGAGGTTATGCAAACCGCGCTGCCATTGGCGCTGGAGTTTGAGAATGTATTTATTACCCGTTCCTTCTCCAAGGCGCATGGCATGGCTGGATTGCGTGTCGGCTACGGCCTGGCTCAGAAGCAGACTCTCGATGCGATCACCGCTGCCTGGGGCATGGGTGATGTGAACATGTTAAGCGCGATAGCAGCGATTACCGCCTTTAAAGACAAGGAACATATCGAATGGGAGCGACAGGAAAACACCGAGATTCGTGCTTTCGTCGTGGCTGCATTCAAAGACATGGGCTTTGAGGCGACGAACTCGCACACCAATCATATTTTCGTCAATCTGGGCCGTCCCGCGAAAGAGTTTCGCGATGCCTGTTTAGAGTATAAGATTTTGGTCGGCAGAGACTTTCCGCCGTTTCACAATACTCACTGCCGTATTTCTATGGGCAGTAGGGAAGAGATGCAGCAAGCGGTAGAGGTGTTCCGTAAGGTTCTTGCCTAAAACCAGGTAGTGAGATAATCGAAAGCGGAGACAGACTTGGCCATGGGCGAGTCTGTCTCCGTTTTTCATTTCTGCTGCAGATATGCTTGTTATAGGCAACGACGATAGAGGGCAAATAATCTTTCCCAATGCCGCTCCGCCGATTCCTTGTGGTATTTGCCTTCGCGTTTGGGAAACACAAAGCCATGTTCGGTGCCGGGATACCACTCGATACGAGAGTTGATATTCGTAGTTGCCAGGTAGCTCTCCAGATTGTCTACCATCTCCTTCGGTGCATACTCGTCAGTCTCGGCGCAGCCGAAGTACATCTCGGCCTTTATTTTTTCTGCATCCAGGTGTGGAGAATCTGCTCGATCAGAATACAGATACACGCCATGGAAGGAGGCGCTGGCAGCGATGCGGTCAGGAAATGCGGCAGCGGCGGCGAAGGCAAACGGGCCACTCATACAGTAGCCGACACAGCCTAATTTTCCATCTCTTGCTGCAGCATCCTGATCTGCGAATTCGATGAGAGAACGAACGTCTTCGCACACCATAGCATTGCTTAGCGAGGCCATAAGTTCATGCATCGCGTCACGTCCAGACTCCTGAATCTTGAATTCTCTCACGCGGCGATAATAGAGGTTTGGCAGCATCACATAGTACCCAGCTGTCGCCAGGCGGTTGGCCATGTCATGGAGTTCTGCCCGCTTACCGGGCGCATCCATTAGAAACAGTACTACCGGATGCGGGCCTTCTTCTTCGGGATGAGTGATGAAGGTATTCATGCTGCCCGCACTGGTGGGTATATCTATTTCTCGATTTATCATTGTTAGCTGTCTTCATTATGGTGGAGGAAAATGATGGAAAAACAAAGGTAGCAGAAACCTCGTGATCTTCAATACTTCCGTGTTAAAGATTTCTGGCATAGGCGGGAATTTTAGGTGAACTCTTGTATATTAGCTTCATCTAGAATGAGTAGAAGTCAGCTGCTTATTGAAATTTTGTTAATGAATTGAAAGGTAAAAAGCAAGATGTCGAAGTACAGGCCCCCGCAAGTTTGGACATTCAATACCGAATCCGGCGGCCAGTTCGCTAATATCAATAAGCCTACGGCGGGTGCTCAGCAGGAGCGAACTCTGCCGGTGGGCAGGCATCCCCTGCAGCTCTATTCGCTCGCAACTCCTAACGGCGTGAAGGTGACAATACTGTTGGAAGAATTGCTCGCCTTGGGTCATGAGGGAGCGGAATACGATGCGCATCTGATTCGTGTCAATGAAGGTGAGCAATTCGGTAGCAACTTTGTCGCGATCAATCCTAATTCCAAGATTCCTGCACTGCTCGATCACAGCACGTCACCACCGACTAGAGTATTCGAGTCAGACGCTATTCTTGTCTATTTAGCGGAGAAATTCGGTGCCTTCATTCCACAAGATTCATCTGCCAGGGCGGAGTGTCTGTCCTGGCTTATGTGGCAGATGGGAGCCGGGCCTTTCCTCGGTGGCGGCTTCGGTCATTTCTATGCCTATGCCCCGGAGAAATGGGAGTATCCAATTAATCGTTATGCCATGAAAGTGAAGCGACAACTAGACCTTCTGGATAAGAACCTCGCTGAGCGAGCTTATCTATGTGGTGACGAATATAACATTTCAGATATGGCTGTGTATCCATGGTACGGTGCGGCGGTGTTGCATAATATTTATGACGCGGCAGAGTTTCTCGACGTGGCTTCGTATAAGAACGTGGTCCGCTGGGCGAAAGAGATAGAAGAGCGCCCAGCAGTAAAGCGCGGTCGACGGGTTAACCGTAGCTGGGGCCCGGAAGAAACTCGACTGCCAGAGCGACACGATGCGAGTGACTTCGATTAGGTGGTAGCGACTGTGTAGGTGTGGCGGCCGTATGAGAGGAGCCCGAAAGCGAAGCGCTCTATCCTCTCCATGCCGTCGCATATCCATAAAGCCTAGGGTAGGTTAGGGTCGGGTGGGAAGAAAGAAAGAAAGAAAGGAAGGAGAGTCCCGCCGCGATGACGAGTTGTTCTGTGTCTCTTAGGGTAGTGGATTCTTTCTCGAATCTAGCGCTGTCATCTAGCTATCAGTCTCCCTGATTTTTCCTTTTCTGCCAAACCTGTCGCCTTAGCCACGTAGATTGTGCTTCGTAGGAACAAAGCAGAATAGGAGGCAGTCACGTAAATTTTTGGGTTTAGGTGATGGGATTGATATGAGACAGTCACTACTAATGATTCTGCAGAATATATGCTAGCTTGTATACAGACATAGGAATAAGAAGAGGTCACACCCTTGAGCAGTTCTGTCGCACAACCTATTCACTATCGCAGCCTCAGTAGCATTGCCCAGAGCATTAAGAGTGGTCAGATATCTCCGGTGGAGCTGACAGAAACACTGTTGTCTCGTATCGATTTCATTGATGGTCGCCTTAATAGCTATGCAACGGTCATGGCACAGCAGGCAAGAGACGCCGCTTGGCAGGCGGAAAGGGAGATACTCGCAGGAAATTATAAGGGGCCCCTCCATGGAGTTCCCATAGCGGTGAAAGACCTTTGCTTTACAGCGGGAACTCGCACCATGGGCGGACTTAAGGTGCTTCGTGACTTCGTGCCTGACCATGATGCTACAGTGGTTCAGAAACTATCTAATTCTGGTGCGGTAATTTTGGGGAAATTGAATCTAACCGAAGGTGCGCTATCAGGCTACCACCGAGATTTTCCAATACCGGTTAATCCTTGGGGAGAAGACCTGTGGGCTGGTGTTTCTTCTAGTGGATCGGGCGTAGCCACAGCCGCGGGCCTATGTTTTGGTTCTCTCGGTACCGATACAGGTGGCTCAATTCGCTACCCGGCTATGGCAAATGGAATAGTGGGTCTCAAGCCAACTTACGGCAGGGTTAGCCGACACGGCGTGTTGGAGCTGGCGGGTTCTCTAGACCATGTAGGCCCGATGACCAGATCGGTCAAAGACGCGGCCATAATGCTCGAAGCTATCGCTGGATATGATGTCAGTGATGCAAGCTCGCTAGACGTTGCTGTGCCTAAAATCTGTGATGCTTTGACTGATGACTTGTCGAGCATTCGAGTCGGAGTAGACGAGCGTTATCTAAGTAACGGGACTAATTCAGGCTTGGTAGATGCGCTTCATCAGGCCATCGAAGTTCTGGCGCAGCTAGGTGCTCAAATAGTTGAGATAGCTATGCCCGAGTCTGACCCGATGAATCTGCGCAATGCCTGGTTGCCTATCTGTGCCTATGAGGCGGCCAGGGCACACGCTGCTAACTATCCGTCGCGTGTAAACGAATACGGCGGCTACTTCGGCGATGCGCTGAAGCTCGGCGCATCGATGAGCGCGCAAGACTATGCAGAAGCGACAAAACTACGCGAAAAGATAAGCAGGGAATTCGAATCAGCCATGGAGCCGGTGGACGCCGTAATCTGCCCCTCAGGTGGGTCGGTGTTTGCGGTACAGAAGGAAGCGCAATACGGTGATATGGAGGCGTTAAGGCCAGTCATTCAGCATTTTCAGGGGCAGTTTACAATTCCGGCAGACCTTGCAGGTACGCCCACGATAACTGTGCCCTGTGGTTTCTCCGAAGC
>CAJQHM010000102.1 GCA_905478195.1 uncultured Pseudomonadales bacterium | reverse complement strand
AGCAGCCAACCAATAGTGGGAAGAAGCCATAGCGAAGTTACTAAAGCAGAGCAATAGATAAGCACCAAGCTGGCGATAGCGGCCAGAAACATCCATCCGATGCCTACTAGATCCACTTCATTACTCACACCCAAGATGGTCAGCAGAATCATGCCAATCAAGTACATCGCAAAAATAATCAGAACGTAGAAGATCGGCGCTACGATGACTACGGTGAAGACTTTAGAGAGCACCGTCTGCAGATTCGATACGGGCATAGACTGCCAGAACAGAATACTCATCTCCTTGCGATCTTGGAATAAAGTATTAATCAGGTAGATAGCGCTGCATATATAGAGTGTTAACATAAAAGGTATTGCCAGCAGCATAAAGAATGGCGCCATGTCGAATGGCGACAAACCGTCAAACAACACGGAGATATAACTCAGTCCTTCCGCCAATTGAGTTTCATCTATCTGCATGGCAACCCAGGAAGTTGCAACCAGTATAAGCAACGCAACAACTGCGGGAGCACCGATAAATAGATTTCGATGCTCTAGCACTTCGCGTCTCAAGAGCGCATAGAATTGGACTATTGTGAATCTATCCATGTCGGTCCTCCTTCAACTTGGCAACGAAGAGGTCTGCAACACTGGGAGTCTGCAGCTCGCCCAATACTTCCAATCGCTCCTTTGGAACGGATTCAAACGTATAGGATTTCTTCCCCAACAACTCACGAACATGAATCGGGCCACATGCATCCGCCTCCGCCATCTTGTCCGCATCCACCAGAACTTCTGTATAAACTTCACAAAGCTCACTCATAAGAGTATCTAGCACTATCTTGCCCTTGTTGATGAAGAGCAGATGCGAGAGCAGTGTCTCGATCTCCTCCACCTGATGGGTGCTAATTATTATTGTTCTATTTCCGTCGTAGTAATCATTTAGCAAGCGGTCATAGAACTCTTTACGGTAAATAATATCCAAACCCAGTGTCGGCTCGTCTAACACTAATAACTGCACCTCGATCGACATAACCAAAGCGAGATGAAGTTGTGTCACCATCCCCTTTGATAATTCTTTTATTCGCTTATTTGCAGGGATATCGGTAGTACTTAGAAATTTTTCGGCTTTCTTACGGTCGAATCGCGGATGCACTGCCTCCACATAGTCGATAAGCTGCGAAACTTTTAGCCACTTGGGTAAGATGCCCACATCGGCGATAAAGCAAACATCCTCCATCAGTTTGTGTCGCGCCCTTCGCGGGTCGCGACCTGCAACACTGAGCTCCCCGTCCACATCACACAGACCAATGAGCGCTTTCAGCGTAGTCGTCTTACCGGCACCGTTAGGCCCTATCAATCCGCTAATAGCCCCACTTGGGATGGGCAAATCCACACCGTCCAAGGCAGTGAAATTGCCATAGTTTTTCCTAAGTGACCTGGCTTCGACGATATTACTCATAGCCTATCCCCAAAATTCCCGATTTCTATCCATTCTTCTCGCTGCCAAGGAGTTCATCGACCTCCAAGCCCAGCCTCTCAATACGTTCAGCAATCTGTGGCCATTCCTGTTCAAGAAACTTCCTTTTTTCTTCAGTAGATAGTTTTTCCTTCGCTCCTGATAAGACATACATTCCAAGCCCCCGTTTTTTCTCAACCAGTTCTTCATCGACTAAAATTTGAAACGCCTTCAACACGGTGATCGGGTTTATGCGTTGTTCGCTAGAAATCTGGCGCACTGATGGCAATGCGTCGCCCTCTAGGAGGACTCCATCCATGATGAGCTCTACCAGCCTGTCTCTAAGCTGCAGGTAAATAGGCTCTTTATTGTTCCAATTGATTTCCAACTAGCAGTCTCCCGCCCGTGTAGTGTTATATATCACTACAACACCATATCAGCAAAAAACAATAAAAAATATCAGCAACTTAAGTTATTGATATTAATGGTTAAAATTGGAAATATTGAAAGTTTAGGAAAAATTCAGGGCTAACTCTGCCGCTTTTCCAGAGCCGTATCGGCAGCTAACAGCTCTTGAACTTCCTGATCTGAGAAGTCGAACTCATGCAGAATCTCACGGGTGTGCTGGCCAAATTTGGGCGGCTTATGCCGCACCGAACCCGGCGTGCGCGAGAATTTTATTGGGGTTCCTGCCATCTTGTACCAATCGTCTTCGATTACCATTTCACGGTGTTTGGTATGGGCATTGTCGACCACCTGCGCCGTATTGTAGATCGCACCTGCGGCGAGACCGGCAGTGGCTAGTCGGTCGGCAATTTCGTTGCCGTCTATCTTCATCAGGCTGGATTCTATTTCTGCTTTCAAGTCATCCCTGTTAGTAACGCGATCAATATTTTTAAGGAATCTGCTATCTGTAATGAGTTCTTCTCTTCCTAGCTCAACGCACATTTTCGCGTAAGCCCGATCGTTTCCAGCGCCTATAAAAATATCGACTGTCTTGGTACGGAACGTGTCGTAAGGGCTAATATTGGGATGAGCATTGCCGGTAGCCTCAGGCACCTTGCCCGAGTACATATAGTTAGGAATATGGGGATGCATGAGTGAGACAGCACAGTCATAGAGTGTCATATCGAGGTACTGACCCTGCTGCGACTTTTCCCTCTCTGCTAGCGCCATGAGTATCGCGACCGCAGAGTACAGCCCGGTCCCCATGTCTACCATGGCCAGGCCCAGCCTTGTTGGATTGCTCCCGGCCTCGCCGTTTACACTAAACCACCCTGCCATCGCCTGTATGATCGCATCATAGCCAGGGAAACCTCCCCACGGGCCATCAGTTCCAAAACCGCTAACCCTGCAATGTATTAGCCGTGGAAACTTCCCACTCAGAACGGCCTCAAACCCAAGGCCCCATTTTTCCATGGTGCCAGGTTTGTAGTTTTCGATGAGCACATCGGCCTTCTCTAACAGTCGTAACAAGACTGCCTGTCCAGCAGGTTTTGATAAATCCAAACCCATGGAACGCTTGTTTCTATTAACTCCAATATAGTAGGCAGAATCTTCGTCATGAAACGGAGGCCCCCAATCACGAGTCTCGTCTCCCCTAGGTGGCTCGATCTTGATTATCTCTGCGCCGTGATCACCCAACATCTGCGTACAATAGGGCCCGCCCAGAACTCTAGACAGATCGATTACCAACTTTCCCTTTAGAGCACCATCACCGCTTTGATTGAACACGTTGGCTTCCTGAATTGTCGTTGTACATTACGCTAAATAAGAATTGCGATTCGGAGCATGAGGATACGGCAGCCTAGTGTTGGGTTCAAGTACCGACTATTTGTAATAAGACAGGCTACACCGCATCAAGCAACAACTCCCGGCTCAGCCCTTCTTTGCGAATTAGTGTCTTAAGCTGACTCAACGCTTCTATCTGAATCTGCCTGACCCGCTCTCGTGTTAGGCCTACTTCAACCCCTACGTTTTCCAGCGTATCAACGTCGTAGCCAGCCAAGCCAAAACGCCGACAGATTATTTCTCGTTGTTTAGCCGTGAGTTGCTGCAGCCATTCTTCCAGACGCAATTTCATCTGCACTGTCTGTACATGGCTTCGCGGGTTCTGTTTCGACTCGCCGCTGAGCAGATCTACTATAGTTGTATCGGATTCTGCGGAGGCAGGCGCATCCACAGAGCTAAGACTCTCGTTTAGAATCATCATGCGCTCTACATCTATGCGCGAACAGCCAATCGATTCCGCGATCTCACGAGGCCCCGCTTCTTGCCCTGTTTCTCTGACAGAATTTCGCTGAATGCGTAGATAGCTGTTTAATCGCTTCACGACGTGAACCGGCAAACGAATAGTTCGCATCTGATTCATTAAGCCGCGCTCTATATTCTGTCGAATCCACCAAGTTGCACAAGTCGAGAAGCGAAAACATTTCTTCGGATCGAATTTTTCTACCGCGTGAATTAGACCAAGATTGCCTTCTTCTATAAGGTCCAGAAGGGAGAGACCACGATTAAGATAGCGCCTAGCAATTTCCACTAACAGTCGCAGATTGCTCTCTATCATTCTGCGCCTGCTGGCACTGTCCCCCTGTAGTGCACGCCGCCCATAAAATACTTCTTCTGCAGTCAGTAGAGGCGTGTGGCCGATATCTTTGAGGTAGAGACGAGTAGCATCGACAGCGACGTCGGCTGCCTGAGAGCCCTTGCAGCTCGAATTTTGAGCCTGACACTGCTCTGATGTAAGATTCTTATTATTCAATTAGAGACTCCTTCCCTGTTGCCTGACGAGCAAATGAGCACATCCAATGTGCTGTAATGACCGGCGCCTAATTAACGGCAAAAATGCGAGAAGATTACTCGCTTAAAGTATAGAGCGCTTTGGAAAAATTACGAATTGTTTGTAAGGGCTAATCTAAAATAACAGGAAGAAAGAACTCGGCAACCATTACTGGCTTCTTGAAGAGGTAGAAAAGACTGCGCCTTCCCCAGGAACTCTCGGCAAAATAGGTGATATCCATACCACTTCTAAGCAAATCCGGATGACAAAACAGATACTCTCCCAGGGGCTTTTCGTTCAGTTCCAACACTCGCTGCAGTGGGCTCATCAAACTAACTTCAGGAATAAGTGTGTGTGCCAGCACCCAGGGGATGTCGTTACCCAGGAGCACAACTTTTCGCGACCAGAACCTATGCCCGGCTGCCAAAGGGCCGAAGCGCGAACGCACAGCTGGCTGTGGGACAATAGTCCAGCCCTCGGACTGCACCTCGACACGAAAGTTTCCCCTACTTTTTTCAACGAGTAACTGCGTCAGTGAACCGGAATCTAAAAGCCAGTTTTTCCATGTATCACTGAGCTGTGAGAAACACTCGCTTTCACTACGCCATTTGAATTGCGAATCTGAAATATCGGGCATTGCTACCTTCGTATTTCCGAACGCTAAAATGGGAGCTGCTTTTGATTGAAAGGGCATATAGAGCCGGGAGGTATTAGGATGTATTACTAACGCGGTCGGTAATTTTGCAGCGTCTTAATGATCACTGTCATTACGCGGCGATTCTGCGCACGGCCCGTGTCTGTATCGTTACTCGCCACCGGCTGTGGCTCACCGAAGCCACGCGAAGAAATACGGCTCGCTTGCACGTTAAATCTATCGATCATGACCTGACGAACTGCTGCGGCGCGACGGTCGAAAAGACCCAGATTATACTGCTCAGTACCGCGACTATCTGTATGGCCTTCTAACTCGATGACCACGTCGGGGTACTGCGCCATAAAATCGCTTACTTCTTCTATTTCTGAGAAATATTCCGGCTTCACTTCCGAGCGATCGAAGTCGAAGTTAACCATCAGCTCGACTCTTGCCACTTCTTCCACTGGAATCGGGCAACCGTCTGCGTCTACGGCGTAGTTTCTAGGAGTATCCGGACAGTTATCACGGCTATCGGGAACGCCGTCTCTATCTGCATCCGGGGCAGCCGCTGGTGTTGGAGCTGCCGGTGCAGCCGCCGTAGGCCTTGCTGCTGGTGCTGCGGCCGCTGGGCGAGAGCTCTTGCCACCGAAGCGGTAGACTAAGGCAGTATCAATACCCACATCAGAGTCTTCATGATCACGACCCAGGTACTGAAATGAACGCACGGCAGTACGCCAAGACCACTTATCGGAAATTTTGTAGCTTACGCCGCCGCCTATATCCCACAGCGTCTCATTATCGCCACCAAAATTGCTATTGCCCACACCACCGAGCACAAAAGTATCGAGAGCGCCAAGATTCACACCTAAATCATAGATGAGGTCAAACTTGTAGTGGTCTATATCAATTTCCCCACCGCCAGTCGTATTGCTATCCAGATCAAACGTGCTCAACTCAAAGCTCAGTCAGTCGGTCGGTCGGTAAAATCATAGCCAATGCCCAAGAAGTAGTTGGTATGTTGTTTGAGCCCAGTAGTATCATCGAATTCCATCCACTGCAGCCCAGGAGCCACATAGAATTGGCCTTCGGCAGCTAACGCAGCCGGTGCGACAAGCCACGCTAAAACGAGTGCAACTGAAAGTATTTTTGTAGGTAAACGCATAGTAAGTTCCACAATATTAGCAAAATGATGGGTTAAAAAATTTGAGCGCAGTATAGTGTTTCTGCCGCATAGATATGGCGCTATTCTAACAAATTTTCCCCTTTTTATCCTAACTGCCTCGCTCGCGCCACAGGCCTAGTAAAACTGGGTATTTGCGGCGAGGCTCTTCAGGGCAATCACCTATATCGGCCAGATTTCAGCCTTCAAGAATCGGGACTGCACTCTATGCGAAAACCGGCTCAGTTAGAGCTAGCCGCCCTGTTACCATGCTAATACAATATAGGCCTATTAGAGAGACCCCGAGAGTAGTGCCGAGTCATTGCTCAATCCTAGCCAAATAAAGATCGACCGAAGCATATCCCAGGTACCTCAGCTTGCAGAATTGGCGCACTGAACTAAATAGAATCTGTCTCCTGTTGTCGCTAGCCGCCATCGTAGGCTACGCCGTGGGGCACATAAGCTGGGTAATGCTGATCAGTCTCTGCCTCTATTATCTATTCAACCTCTACCAGCTGCGCCGATTTAATCTATGGCTCAACCGTGATTCCTCCGAGAGTCACTCCGAGCCACCGGAAAGCTTTGGCCTGTGGGGCGACATTTTCGATGGCATCTACCGTCTGCAGAAACAGGAGCGACGCGCAAGCTCCTATCTAGCCAACATCATCGACAAGGCTCAAGAGTCCTCCGCCGCTTTGGAAATGGCGGTAGTCATGATCAACAAACAGAGCAACCTGGATTGGTGGAACCTAGCCGCCGAAAAGTTACTGGGGTTCCAATTTCCCAAGGATAGAAACCAATCCATCACCAATCTGATTCGCGATCCTCGATTTTCAGATTATTTCTATAACGAAATCTACGACGACACACTGAAGATGGATGCTCCCGGGGAGAGTAACAAAGTCTTAGAGTTTCAAATCGCGTTATTTGGCGAGCACGAACGCCTGATGATAGTCCGCGATGTTACTCAGCTGCATAGGCTCGAGTCGATGCGCAAGGATTTTGTCGGAAATGTTTCCCATGAACTAGGCACGCCGATCACCGTGATTAAGGGCTACCTCGAGGCCATTGTAGACAATCTGGATTCACTGGATGAACAATGGCATAAGCCTATACAGCAGATGCGGCAACAATCCCTGCGCATGGAAAACATCGTGCGAGACCTGCTGATTCTATCTAGCCTAGAAACCAAGGGACTAACCAAGACACAGGATCTTATCGAACTAATAACCCTCTTCTCGGAAATAGAGAACGATACTAAGCAGATGTTTAAGGACGAGAGCCACACTTTTGAGATCATCTGCGATCCCTCCCTGCGACTAACAGGCAAGCGTAGTGAGATCTATAGCGCTATATCGAACCTGGTTGTAAATGCCGCAAAATATACGCCTGCCGGAGGTCATATTCAGCTATCGGCCGAGGCGAACGGCGGGCTCTTTGAGATTGGCGTGCAAGACGATGGCATTGGTATTGAAAGCCACCACATTCCCAGACTCACAGAACGCTTCTATCGAATCGATGGAAGCAGGTCATCAGATACAGGGGGAACGGGCTTGGGACTGGCAATAGTGAAGCACATACTTGCCAGACATGAAGGAGATCTGGAGATTTCGAGCACCCACGGCGAAGGCAGCCGCTTTATCTGTAGGTTGCCACTTTCGCGGGCAAGCTTAGAACAAAGCGTGTCAAAAACCAAAACGGAAGCTCTGAGCACCGACACTTAGAAAGTCTAATCCGAACGGGCGATTTTCTCGGCAACATTATCTAGAGGTGCGTGCCTAACATCCATCCCCTTGACCAGATAGATCACATGCTCGGAAATATTCTTTGCGTGATCGCCGATGCGCTCCAAAGCGCGTAACGCCCAGAGTAGATTTAACATGCGACTAATACTTCGCGGGTCTTCCATCATATACGTGATGAGAGAACGCATGGCGGAGCCATACTCGTTATCAACGATTATGTCATCCTGCGCAATTTCCAGCGCGGCACTCGCATCGTAGCGAGCGAAGGCGTCGAGAGCCAGATTCACCATTCTAGCCACTCGGTCTCCCAGATGTCTAAATTCGACTATGCCTTCGGGGAAGTCCCCCTCCTCTGTTAATTTTATTGCCATCCGCGCAATCTTTGCTGACTCATCGCCTATACGCTCCAGGTCGCGGACGGTCTTAATGATCGCAAGGACTAATCGTAAATCACTCGCTGCCGGCTGCCGTCTGGCCAGGATAAGATTGCACTCCTCATCAATCTTAATCTCCAACGCATCGATATTATTCTCCTCGACTAGCACTTCGCTGGCTAGACCACTGTCTGCAGAAGTGATCGAGAGCAATGCATCAGTTACCTGCTTCTCAACGGCACCGCCCATTTCAAGCATATGATTCTTGATATCTTCCAACTCGGCATTGAACTGTTGCGATATGTGTTGGCCATGGCCTTCGGCTTGAGTGTTCATCTACTTTTCCTGACAAATTTGATTTGAATTAGCTTAACCAAATAAGAGTTCTTTAACCGTAACGGCCGGTTATATAGTCTTCCGTTTGCTTTTCCCGCGGGTTCGTAAAGATAGTATCCGTGGCATCGAATTCAACCATGTTGCCCATATACATAAACGCCGTATAGTCCGACACTCTGGCTGCCTGCTGCATATTGTGAGTCACGATTACAATCGTGTAATCATTCTTTAGCTCATTGATGAGTTCTTCGATCTTAAGTGTTGAGATAGGGTCCAGCGCAGATGCCGGCTCATCCAGGAGCAACACCTCAGGCTCGACTGCTATGGTTCTGGCGATGACGAGACGTTGCTGCTGACCACCCGACATGCCAAGCGCGCTATCGTTCAGTCTATCTTTTACTTCGTCCCAAAGTGCCGCCGCCTTTAATGAATTTTCTACCGCCTCATCCAGGATACGCTTGGAATTTATCCCCTGAATGCGCAAGCCATAGGCAACGTTCTCATAGATAGACTTCGGGAACGGGTTGGGCTTCTGAAACACCATACCTACGCGCCGCCTGAGATCTGCCACATCTACCGACTTCTGATAGATATCATTTCCATCCAGGGCTACGAGACCCTCAATGACACAGTCGTCAACCAGGTCGTTCATGCGATTAAAACACCTTAGTAGACTGGATTTTCCACATCCGCTGGGCCCAATAAAGGCGGTCACTCGCTGCTTTGGGATAGTCAGATTGATATCGATCAGTGCCTGTTTGTCTTTTGCGTAATACAGGTTCAAATGTTCGATATCTATACAGCTTGCCAGGGCTCCACTGTCTTTATTCTTCTGACCCAACACAGACGACACATCCACCGTTCTAATCGGGGATTGCGTGTCATTCGCCTGCTCACTATTTAACTCATTCATTGATCTTCGACCCGTAGTAGTAATTATTAGACGTCCAACGCCTTGTATTTCTCACGCAGATGATTTCTAAGTGCCACCGCTGTTAGATTTAGCCCGGCGATGACGATGACCAAAAGCAAAGCTGTTGCAAAGACTAATGGTCTAGCCGCCTCAATGTTAGGGCTTTGAAAACCCACATCGTATATATGAAAGCCGAGATGCATGAACTTTTGCTCGAGGTGTAGATAAGGGTAATTTCCATCTAGCGGCAGCGAAGGAGCCAATTTTACAACACCAACCAGCATTAAAGGCGCAACCTCTCCTGCCGCTCTCGCCACCGCAAGAATCAGGCCGGTCATCATCGCGGGGCTAGCCATGGGCAGCACCACGCGCCACAGCGTTTCAAATTTTGTCGCGCCCAGTGCCAAGCTACCTTCGCGGACGCTTCTCGGAATTCTAGCCAAGCCTTCCTCGGTAGCAACGATAACCACTGGAACGGTGAGTAATGCCAAAGTTAGGGAGGCCCACAACAGGCCTGGCGTGCCGAAAGTTGGCGCAGGTAAGGCTTCTGGATAAAATATTTGATCGACTTCGGAGCCAATTATATAGATAAAGAAACCCAGTCCGAACACGCCATATACGATGGATGGCACACCGGCGAGATTATTGACGGCAATGCGAATGGCACGAGTGACGATGCCTTGACGGGCATATTCACGCAGATAGACAGCGGCAACAACTCCGAACGGTGTCACAAACACAGACATCAGCATCACCATCATCACGGTACCGAAAATAGCCGGAAATATACCGCCCTCTGTGTTCGCTTCTCGTGGCTCGGCGGTCAAAAATTCTCCTAGCTTCAGGGAATATGTTCCGATTTTACCGATCAGAGAGAGCTGGTTCGGCTTATAGGCGCGAACGATATCGGCAAAGCTAACCTCCGTCTCCTCACCATTCGCCGCAATGAAAATTGCCGAATCTCTATTCACCGTCTCATATAACGCAATTAACTGAATCTGCAGCAGGTCATACTCTTCATCGAGCTCAGCCCGTTCACTGTCAATTTCAGCCAGCGCCTCAGGCGTAAGTTCCTGGTCGAGCTCCAGGCGGCGCTCGCGCAGCCGCAGGCGTTCCATGGCGTAGTTGATCTGCCCTATTTCCTGGTTCTCGATCACATAGATATCCTCGCGGATATCCAATGCGCACTCGAGACGCTCGTTAAAATCATTCCATCTCGCAGATTCGATAGCCGCCGCATCACCACTGAATGAAATCAGATTAGAGTCTTCCTTGATCGCACTGAGGTGACCGTAGAAATTGCCCCACTCTCGCCTCTCCAGCGCTACAACATTCTCCGGGTATTCGACATCATGCACGAAGTCTCTAAGAACCCAGGTAAAATCCGCACCGGTTAAATCTCGATTACCCAGCTTTAACAACTGACGCTCGTAGAATCCCTGCGCCTCATCAACCGGGATCCCCGAAGAGGCAATCTGCGCGGACAGTACCATTTCGCTCTCTACAAACTCACCAATCACCTGTGTGCTTAGCAACTCGCCCGACGATGTTGGCGGCGTATAGTTGGCCTGCATCACATCGCGCGGCCAGAAGTGGCTCATACCACGAACGGTCAGTAGGGCCAGCAAACCTACAACCATTAGAATACTGATAGCCACCGCTCCGGCATTCAACCAAACCCAAGGCGTGCCTCGTCGCATCCATGTAGACATTTGCGTTTTCATATAGTGCTGTACTTAGTCCTTAAGCGTTGCCTGACTATTTCTGCAACAGTGTTAAACATGAACGTAAACATGAAGAGCACAAGGGCCGCGAGAAATAGAATTCGATAATGGGTACTATCAACTTCTGATTCCGGAATCTCTACGGCGATATTTGCCGCCAGAGTACGCATGCCTTCAAATATATTGATATCCATGATTGGTGTGTTTCCTGTAGCCATCAACACGATCATGGTTTCACCCACAGCCCGGCCCATACCAATCATTAGTGCACTGAAGATACCTGGGCTCGCTGTGGGCAGCACTACTCTTTGCAGACTCTGCCAGGGCGTAGCGCCGAGTGCCAGCGAACCATAAGTCAGCTGTTTGGGAACGGTGAAAATTGCGTCCTCAGCGATCGAGAAGATCGTCGGTATTACAGCGAAGCCCATGGCGAAACCCACAACCATCGCATTACGCTGATCGTAACTAACTCCCAGATCATTGGTTATCCAGAAACGCATGTCGCCACCGAAGAAAATGTTTTCAATAGGCACGGCGACCGCAAAGGACAGATAGGAGACCACGATGATAACTGGTATCAATATACCGGCCTCCCAACCGTCGGGAACCGATTCCCGAATTTTCCTGGGCAACTGGGTCCACGCAAAACTCGCCCCAAGAATGCTAAGCGGGAGTACGATCAGAATCGAAAAAATACCCAGTAAATTTTTCTCAACAAAAGGTGCCAGCCACAAGCCTGCGAGGAAGCCAAGCACAACGGTTGGCAGCGCTTCCATCAGCTCGATTAAGGGCTTCACCTTACGCCGCATCGCTGGCGCCATAAAATAGCCGGTGAAGATTGCACCGCAGATCGCCAGAGGCGCCGCCAATAACATGGCGTAGAAGGCCGCTTTCAGCGTGCCGAACGAGAGCGGGACTAGAGAATATTTCGGCTCAAACTCATTGCTGGAAGCAGAGGACTGCCAGATATACTCCGGCTCTGAATAGCCCTCATACCAGACCTTGTCCCAGAGCACAGACCAGGAGACTTCGGGGTGCTCGTTGTGAACCTCCCAAAAGCCTACGGCGCCTTCGGTGGTCTCGAGGAGCAGGCCATCTCCGCGCGGGGAAAGAGCAATTAGTCTAGGCTGTGCATTACTTATATCCTGAGAAAAAACTGCACGGTGCGCCGTTGTATTGTAGATCGACAGACCACCCTGCCCGTCTATACTGACGAAGTTTTTGCGACGTTGCTCTGGTGTCATCTTTAGTATAGGTTCTGAACTAGGGCTAAATTCGCGTACCTTTTGCAATCGCGTCTGCCCCTCTTCCCGCGAGAGGAACCACTGCGCGACATTCCCACTATCATCAGCGACCAACAGGGATATACCGCCCAAGAGAAAGACGACCTGGGTAGGCCTGACCCCACCCTCGGTCAGAAACATCTCTATACCAAACTCATTGCTCCGACCGTTTCTGGCGGCGATCAAATCGAGAGTTCGAATCAAGCCATTACTGGAAATGAAATACAGCCAGCGCTGATCGCCCCCGATGAACATCTGCTCAACATTCTGAACCATAAGATCCAGCGGATAGTTTTCTATGTCGATTTCAGGATCGCCACCCCCAATATCGAATGCCGCAAACAGGCTCGTCTGCTTGCTAGCACTGATAAGGTTTACCGAGCCAGCGACATCCGTCCCCGCGAGCATCAGAGTATCGCCAGCGGAACGCACTGCCAATCGAGCCAGAGCTGACCCCGCGAACAGGGAGAACGGCTGCTGCCCGAAAGGAAAATCGATGACAGGTGTTAAGGTGCGCGTATTGTTTGGGCCGGAGAAACTGGTATCGAAGCCATAACGCGCCACAATGGCTTCACCATTGTCCAAGCCAAGTGCGAAGATGCCACTCTCTTCCGTGTCCAAGGCAAATTGGCTTATGGCCGTGCCTTCCGGTAGTTCGATATCCATCGCAGCGACGGTGGAACCATCTTCCACATCGAAGAACAAGACATCTGCCCTGTCGCCGATGCGCATGCCTATCTCTGACTGTTCCTCTATCGCCAGATGCAGGGAATTGGAGTCATAGCGATTCTCTAACTGATATTCATTTACCTTGCCTAGGGTCGCCGACTCGAACAGAGGTATCACTTCGTAGAACAGGTACATGAAGATGAGCAGGATCGCCAATATGACGCTCACACCACCTATGGCGATAGCGACACTGGCCACCTTGTCGGAGGCATGACGCATCTTCCGTCGAAATGCCATACGGCTCGACGCCATCTGTAGCGGTGAGGATTTTGCCTCAGAGACTTCCGCGCTCTGTTTTACTACCGGCTGATTTACTTCGTTTGACATGAATCTCTCAAGAACCGCTAACGCAATTTAAGGTCTTCCTTGCTAAAAACAGCAAATGCTCAGCCTATTACAGGCTGAACCTTTTCTTACTGCAGAGGACAAACCGTTGTCCTCGAACTGATTCTGACGGTTACCTAGTCTAGCTGCAGATTACGCATCGTGCCCTGCACTACGCGCGCGGGCAAAGGGATATAGCCATCTTTGAGTACAACTTCCTGGCCCGTCTTCGACAGTATCAACTTAACAAATTCACGCTCCAGTGGTGGCAAGGGCTTGTTCGGCTCCTTATTCACATACACATAGAGAAATCTCGCCAGAGGATAGTTGCCGGCAACCGAATTTTCCGGTGTCGCCTCAAAATATTCACTACCCATATTCTTCGCTATGGGTACTGCTCTCACACTGGAAGTGCGATAGCCAATCCCTGAATAGCCGATGCCATTGATTGATGTACTCACAGACTGAACCACAGACGCTGAGCCAGGCTGCTCATTTACGTTGTTCTTAAAATCACCATCACACAGAGCCACGTCCTTGAAATAACCGTAGGTTCCTGAAACGGAGTTGCGCCCAAAGAGCTGAATGTCTCGACGTTCCCATGCTCCGCGCATCTCAAGATCTCCCCAGCTATCGATGACCTCCGAAGCTCCACAGCGCTGATTAGAAGAGAATATGGCATCGACCTGTGGGATCGTCATGCCTGCGATGGGGTTGTCTTTGTGCACGTAAACAGCTAGAGCGTCGATAGCGACCGGAATCGCAGTGGGCTTGTAGCCGTAACGCGACTCAAAGGCTTCGATCTCATTGTCTTTCATCTCGCGACTCATAGGGCCAATATTTGATGTCCGTTCGGTTAGTGCCGGGGGGGCTGTCGATGAGCCTGCCGCTTGAATTTGAATATTCACATTGGGATAAACACGCTTAAAATCCTCAGCCCACAACGTCATCAGATTTGCGAGGGTATCTGACCCTACGCTTGATAAATTGCCAGAAACCCCGCTAGTGCGTTCGTATTCTGGGATTCCCTGGCCCAGTTCTGCACCTGTTACGAAGAAAGAAAGGGCGGCTAGAAGGGATAGAGCTAGGGGTCTAACAAGTGCATTGATGCGCATAGGATCTCCAAATGGATGGATTTGGGCTTTGTTTCAATGGCGTCAACTATACAGGCCTAATATGACAGAATTATGACAGTGAGATTTCGCCGGCAATACCATGGTTTTTACCCTCCTATGACATGAGCAAAACGAAGCTAACGTGATAAGATGGACTGCTAGATGAGACTAAAAGCCCTATATACCGAGCCATTGATACGGGAATAACGCCACAGAGCAGCCTGTGGGCCTCGTAAATGATTTTTCATCAGCACATCACATAGCGCCTACAATAGCTTTGGCATACTGGCCCCCGTCTATAAACAGCGCAGGACAAAAGTTATATGTCGGAGCAAGTAGACCGCAGGTCATTGAATTTAGCCGTGGACAATACGTCCAAGGCTAAAACTATGGCGAGTACTCAGGCTCAAAAAGTGGCCTCTAGCGCCGACATCGACCTTGAAGATTCCGCCTACTACGAAAATCGCGAGCTTAACTATTTTAAGTTTAACTTGCGCGTGCTAAGCCAGGCCTCAAATCCCAAGCACCCGCTTCTTGAAAGGCTTATGTTTCTGTTAATTTTCAGTTCAAATCTGGATGAGTTCTTTGAAATCCGAATCTCCGGACTAAAGAAGCAATTAGACTTCGGCCGACAACGACCCGGTCCCGATGGTTTATATCCAGAGCAGGTACTAAAGGAAATCCACCTCCAAGTAAGCGCAGCACTGACTGAGCAATATCGAATACTTAATGAAGACCTACTTCCTAACCTAGCCTCGCAGAACATCCACTTCATTCCCCGTCACGAATGGAACGAAGAACTCAAGGCTTGGACTCGTGACTATTTTGATAGCGAAATTCAGCCGGTCGTAAGCCCGCTAGGGCTAGACCCCGCCCACCCTTTCCCACGACTGGTAAACAAGAGTCTAAATTTTATCCTCTCTCTCGATGGAAAAGACGCATTCGGACGCGAGAGCGGCCTCGCCATCGTACCGGCGCCTCGCTCTCTGCCGCGGCTTATCAAGGTACCGTCAGAAATTGCTCCCGAGGGTGATAATTTCATCTTCCTCTCCTCGATTATTCATGCCTATGTTGATGAATTGTTTCCGGGTATGACTGTCACGGAGTGCCACCAGTTTAGGGTGACTCGAAACTCTGATCTGGAAATGTCGAATGTTGAAGTCGAGGACTATGCAATGGCATTACAGGGGCAACTCCATAGCCGCCGTTTTGGTGCCGCGACAAAACTAGAGGTAAGCATAGGCTGCCCCGAAGAGCTAACGGATTTTCTTCTAGAACGATTCAATCTTACAAGCGATGAGCTATTTCAACTGGATGGCCCAGTAAACTTACAGCGTCTAATGGCCCTGTATGGAATGATCGACCGTTCCGATCTGCGCTACCCCCAGTTTTCTCCAGGCACACCACGCCTGCTCGAAGAAGACAGTTATATATTTGCCGCTGTCGATAAAGAAGATCAATTACTACTCCATCCGTTTCAATCATTCATACCGATTATCGATTGGGTACGCCAGGCAGCAAAAGATCCGACAGTGCTGTCAATCAAGCAGACACTTTATCGAACCAACGAATCCTCAGAGCTCGTTGAAGCCCTGGCTGAGGCCGCGCGAAATGGTAAAGAGGTTACCGTCGTAATTGAGCTGCGCGCACGCTTCGATGAAGAGGAAAATATAAATTTCGCGAGCACCTTGCAGGAAGCTGGAGCGGTTGTGGTATATGGCGTTATGGGTTACAAGACCCATGCAAAAATGCTGCTTTTTGTACGTCGAATTGGCAACAGTTTGAAGCGCTACGCCCATTTAGGCACGGGTAATTATCATCGCAAAAATTCCCTGCTTTATACAGACTACAGCCTGCTCACATCCGATGAGGTCGTCTGCGCAGACGTGCACAAGGTATTCCAGCAGATAACCGGCATGGGCAAGAAAATTCACCCGAATTTAGTTATTCACGCGCCGTTCAATCTGCGTAAATCTCTGCTGAAGATGATCAACGCTGAAAGAGATGCAGCATTGGCAGGAAAAAAAGCACGCATCGTAGCCAAGATGAATGCCATAACCGATCCGGATATTATTAAAGCGCTCTATGGCGCCTCGATGGCTGGCGTAAAGATCGACCTTATTATTCGTGGCATCTGCTGTCTGCGCCCCGGCATGGCGGGCATTAGTGAAAACATACGAGTCATATCTGTGATCGGCCGCTTTCTGGAGCATTCACGGGTGTATTATTTCCAGAATTCAGATCCACAAGTCTACTGCTCCAGCGCCGATTGGATGGAGCGCAATCTCAACAACAGAATTGAAGTTTGCTTCCCGATCCTAAAGAAGAAACACATCAGTCGAATCAAAGCAGAGCTAGAGATGTATTTAAATGACCGCGGTCAAAGCTGGGAGTTAAATTCCACAGGTGAGTATCGTTCACTGGAAAACACATCACCCGCCGACGAATCGCGGGAAGATGTACAAATGTTATTGCTTAAGCAATTGTCTTGAGGCGCGACCTGCAAGAAACTCTGACAATTATCACAAGACACCACCGAGAAGAAGATATAGAAGATACTATTTTACTATCGGAGCTGAAATCTAATTATTCGTCAGGCTAACGTTGGGGAGCTCGCTATTTTGCGTAACCCCAAGAGTCTTCTCATTCTTTACCATAAAATCCAGCATGCCCTCACGCAAGGCTGTCGCACTGAAATTTATAGAGTCTACCGAATAGGCCTGCATCAGGCCTACAAGCACAGCCCAACCTGGCAGCAATAGATCCCGTCGACGTTCTTTCAGCCCGCTCAGTTCTCCACCTTCCGCGATGGCCTTAATGATTTTTGATTTTAATTCGATGAGTGCATTCAGCTCGATTTTGCCCTTGCTATAACCATGAGACTGACAGATAGCCGCCAGCATCTTTACCGTGCCCGAGGAGGCGTAAGCCTCGTGCCAGCCTGCCTTTCTTACTCCAGGGCCAATGCCCGCGAAGACCGCAAACGCCGCTTCGGCCGCCTCGCCCAATTGCGTCTCGAGCAAGTCGGTGTCCGCACTGTGTACTGGAAAGAATTTATCGCGCCACGCCACACTTCCTATAGCCATGCTTTCAGTAAGAAGCCGACTCTGGCCATGACCAATAACAACCTCCGTACTGCCGCCTCCAATATCGATCACGAGACGAGGCTGGTCAGACTCTGGCAACGAGGTGATTACCCCCGCATAAATTAGCACCGCCTCCTGCACTCCACTGATTGTCGAAATCTCAATGCCTATATCCCTGGCGAATTGAATAAAATCTATGGAGTTGTCGGTAACGCGAAAGGTGTTTGTACCCAGCGCCCAATATTGCTCGAGCGGATACTGATCCATCAATGTTTTGAAGTGTTTTAGACAGTCCAGGCCTCTCTTAAAAGCCCCCGGTGAGATACTGCCGGTTTTGCGCACGTCTTCACCGAGCTGAACAGAGTCACTGCAACGCTCGACGATTTCAATTCGACCTTCAACCCACTCCCCGATCAAGATATGAAAGCTGTTGGATCCCAGATCGATACATGCATACATAGGAAGAGGATCACTAGTAGAGAGTGAATAGGCGCCTGACAATAGCTGAAAGAGACCCTCCTGCTTGCAACCAGGCCAAAGTAGCCCTGAAATAAACCAGAGGAGACACGATCAGATATTTCTCATGCTCACACACTATATCGTCAGATCGACGTGGAGTCTGAATCTTCGACCCTCGCCATAGAGCTAGATCATCGATTGCTGATAGTTTTCCAAGCCTACCTTTTCTATCAAGGTCAGTTGTGCTTCCAGCCAGTCGATATGTTCTTCTTCGCTACTTAGGATCTCACTCAGCAGATCACGGCTTACGAAATCGCTGACAGACTCACAGTAGGCAATACCTTCTTTCAGATCAGGACAGGCAATGAGTTCTAGCTTAAGGTCACACTCCAGCATTTCCTGAGTGTTTTCGCCGATCAACAATTTTCCGAGATTCTGGACGTTCGGCAGTCCCTCGAGAAAAAGAATTCGCTGTATAAGCTGATCAGCATGCTTCATCTCATCTATCGATTCTTCGTGTTCTTTGGCAGCTAATTTTTCCAACCCCCAGTCTTGATACATGCGAGAGTGCAGAAAGTACTGGTTAATGGCGATGAGTTCGTTGGCAAGCGCCTTATTAAGGTGCTTGATTACGATAGCGTCCGACTTCATTTAGTGGGTCCTTGTGACAAGTTATAGTTCGCGCAAGCTTCGCTTCTCATGACTGAAATGTCAAGAAAATAGAGTGTAAGTCATTGATATAGATAGCATAACTAAATGAGAAGCAATCCCATTACTATTCAGATTTCTACGGGCCGGGACAAGGAATTTGGAGGAGATACCGCTTCAGAGCAAAAAACGGCCCAATGGCGAAATCGAGCTGGCTAGCCGGCGTTTGTATAGGCGGCTGTCTTGTGGAATTCCTTAACAATTGTCTGGGCGAGTTTGCCACACTTACCACACTCGCTCGCTACACCGAGCTTCGAACGCAGATCAGTCATATTACTCGCACCACCGCGACACAGATCACGAATCTGATTGTCGGTAATTTGTCGGCAAATGCATACGTACATGGCTATCCTTCAGTGTGGTGAATACTTTAAATGATAATGAGAATGATTGTCAACAACATTTAAATCTGTTAATTTAGAACCATACAAACCCTCCGCTCTAACAAGCTAAGTTATTGTTTTGAAAGGCCAGAATACAGCCATGTCGCGAACGACCCTATCATCAGCAAAGAGCGGCGACCGCTGCGTCGTGCTGGAAATAGCCTCGGACCCCCCTGAGATGAAAAGCAGACTCTACGCGCTGGGCATTATTCCTGGCTCTGCAATAGAATTGCTGCGATTCGCCCCCTTGGGCGACCCAATGCAAGTGAAGGTAGGCGGAAGCTTTGTTAGCATTCGCAAATCCGAAGCCAAAATCATTACCGTGGATATCCAATAGGCCATGCAAAAAATAGCATTGATTGGCAACCCCAATTGCGGAAAGACCACATTATTCAATCTACTTACCGGTGCGAATCAGAAAGTCGGTAACTGGCCTGGTGTTACTGTAGAGAAAAAGTTCGGCTATTTCGAACTCGAGAACGAATCAATCGAACTGGTCGACCTACCCGGCATCTATTCTCTTGAACAGGGCTATAGCGGTATCGATGAAAAAATTGCTCAGGACTTCCTAGAGCAGAGCGACATTAGCCTAATCATCAATATCGTTGACGCTACCAACCTGGAACGAAGCCTCGTCTTGACTCAGCAGCTGACAGAGCGCGGGGTCCCCATGTTGCTTGTTATAAACATGCTCGATGTAGCCAGGCAACAGGGCATTACGGTTAACACCGACAAACTGGCCCAAAAACTACAACTACCTATCATAGAAATGATCGCATCACAGAAGCACGGCATCGACGAACTTCGTAACAACGTAATTTCGACATTTGGCACTGTTCCACCAACTAATGAGAACAAGCCAACCTCTGCTGAGAACACAGCCTCTGAGGAGAAACTTCTACAACGCTATCACCAATCGCGGCAACTGATTAACGGCGTGGTTGAAGTCTCCCCTACTCACCACAGCCTGTCGGAAAGAATCGACGCTGTGCTTATAAATCGTTGGCTTGGCATACCCTTCTTCCTGTTTATGATTTACCTGATGTTTACCATCGCGGTAAACCTTGGCGCTGTCTTCATCGATTTCTTCGACATCTTGTTTGCTGCCGTGCTGGTGGATGGCGTTAGCTGGCTGCTGCGTGAAATATCTTCCCCCGAGGTGCTGGTAACATTGCTAGCTCAGGGTGTAGGTGGCGGAGTCACACTGGTCGCTACCTTTATTCCGGTAATCGGTTTTCTCTACCTCTGCCTCTCTGTATTGGAAGACTCTGGCTATATGTCACGCGCCGCCTTTGTTATCGATCGAGCGATGAGCGGAATTGGCCTTCCCGGGAACGCCTTCGTACCTTTGATTGTTGGCTTCGGCTGCAATGTGCCTGCTGTAATGGCTGCCCGTAGCCTGGGGCGAGACAGCGATCGGCTAATGACGATAGCTATGGCCCCATTTATGAGTTGCGGCGCAAGACTAACTGTCTATGCGTTATTCGCTGCCGCTTTTTTTCAGCAGAATGGGCAGAACATAGTCTTCGCTCTGTACTTGCTGGGTATCGCCTTAGCGGTATTTACCGGCTGGATATTTCGCAAACAGCTATTTACCGATGAGGTCACGCCGTCGTTTCAAGAAATGCCTGCCTACCATGTTCCTATCGCTAGGAATATTTTGCTTACTACATGGTTTCGTCTTAGGTCCTTCATCTTCAGAGCCGGCAAGACCATCGTCGTCGTTGTAATAGCGCTAAGCTTCCTCAACTCCATAAGCACGGATTTTAGTTTTGGTAACGAAGACTCCGAAGATTCGGTGCTAAGCGTTATAGGCAGATCGATCACTCCTGCTTTCGCACCTTTAGGCATAGAAAAAGACAATTGGCCGGCAACGGTCGGTCTCTTCACAGGCATGTTCGCCAAAGAAGCCATTGTAGGAACCCTTGATGCGCTCTACAGCGAATCCAGCGCAGATGAAGATGACGGTTCCCCACCAGACCTCATCGCTGCCGCCGGCGACGCGTTTTCTTCCATTGGTTCAGAGCTTTTCGCTCTGAGCTCTTCCCTCACTGACCCTCTAGGCATATCCATCGGTGATGTCAGCGATCTTGATGCTGTTGCCGACGAGCAGGAAATCGAAACCACGACGCTTAGCAATATGGCAGCCTTATTTTCCGGCCCCTTCGCCGCCTTCTGCTACCTGGTATTCATATTACTCTACGCTCCGTGTGTAGCCGTGCTAGGCGCAATCAACAAAGAAGCAGGGTGGCATTGGACGCTACTGGTCTTCGGTTGGAGTACTGGGCTCGCCTACATAACCGCCACCGTCATCTATCAGATTGGCACTTTCTTCGTAAACCCCCTATTCTCCTCTCTGTGGATAATCGGCATGCTTACTATATTAATTGTCTTCATTCTCAACCTGAAGAGACTCTCTAGTAAAATGGTGCCAAAGAACCTCATTCCAGCCGTTCAATTGTAGCGGGAGAGAAATCTTGCAGGAATCGGTAGAACAGGATGCTGGCATTCCCGTTAGTAAATATTTGTCCGCTGCAATATTATTGCTGCTGCTAATAAAGGTATTTCTTGCGTCTGTGCTCGACCTCTATAGCGACGAGGTATTCTACTGGCAGGCATCAACAAATCCCGCCATAGCTTATAGCGATCTCCCCTTTATGACCGCTCTTCTGATTGGCCTCGGATCCGCCATAGAACCAAGCAACACCCTCGCAGCGCGCAGCTTATTTCTTCTCCTCGGTAGTTATTTACCCCTTCTAGTGTTCTGGATATCAAAGCCTATCACCGGGCATAAATATGCCATCGAATCGGCAACCCTAAGCTTGTGCTTGCCATTGGCTGGGCTTCTTGGACTGCTCGCCGTTCCCGATGTACCACTAGTTTTCTTCGGTCTTCTCTCCATAGGTTTCTTTGAACGCGCATTACGTGACAATAAACTCTCTCACTGGCTATTTGCAGGCGCATTTGTTGCGATGGGCTTGAGCACCCACTACAGATTCTTTCTCTATCCGGCAGGCGCGATTCTTTTTCTGCTATTTTTTAGTGGCGAACGAAAACAGTGGAGCAACCCCAGATTATGGCTGTGTATTGCGATTGCAAGTCTAGGCTTAATACCAATTCTATGGTTTAACTTGAGCAACGCTTTGAGCAGTGCCAGTTTCTATTTTGTGGATCGTCACCCATGGGAGTTTCAAGCCAGCGGGCTACTGCATGTGTTCAAGCAGGCTGGCCTAGTCACGCCGCCGCTTTACCTTATATTCGCCTACACCCTCTACCTCATGTTGGGCAAGGCGAGACACGGTGACCGCAGCGCCGCTTTGCTACTCAGCTTCTCTGGCGTGAATCTATCAATCTATCTCCTACTCGCGCCGTGGACGGATGCAACAAGCACCTCTATTCATTGGCCGCTATCTGGCTATTTCCCTCTACTGGTCTTTGTTCCGCTAGCATTAAGGTCCGCCGCAAGTTTCCTCACCCGGTATTTTACGGCACGCAAAACGCATAGATTAATCCTGTGTATTCCAATAATTGGCTTCCTGGGTACATTAACCGCCTTATTGGGTGTGGGCTCTCAGGCTTTTCAAACATCACTACAACCGATTATCGGTAGCGGCGTGCTCTCCAACAAGATGGCTGGCTGGAAACCCTTCGCAAGGCATGTTGACGGGCTCTTACAGAGTCAGTTTTCAAAGCCAGCGCTCATCATTACAGATAACTACTACACGCTCGCCCAAGTCGAATACGCCAAACTCGCCAAGCAGGCATACACTCTGGATGAAGACAAAGCCGTGCGCGACGGCAGAATCACCCAATACCGACTATGGCAGAAAGATAGGACTGGTTTTGAAATGCTCAGTGCCGATGACTACTTATTTGTAGCAGAAGACAGCACCTTAGACACGGCAGCCAAGCACGATCTGTTGGAATATCTCTGTGAGCGCACTGCGCAAGTAGAACATCTTGGCACTCTGCATCTATTTGCCGGAGACAAGGCCTTCAGCTTCTACAAAGGCAGCGCACTGGACCCTAACAGCAATCAGCGCAGCGCCTGTCCCTATCCTGCAATCGCCTGGATGGATGCACCGGCTAGAGATGCCGAACTAAACGGAGTCGTGACCGTAAATGGCTGGGCTTTCAACGAAGACATTGGAATCGAGAGAATAACAGTACTAATCGATGGCGAGCCCATTGCAGATGTCGAATATGGCGGAAGTCGACCCGATGTTGTTGAGGTCATGCAAGTGGATAGCGATCCGAACCTGCCGAATATTGGGTACAACTATAATTTCGATAGCAGGGTCATCGAAAATGGTAAGCACCAATTAGAGTTGGAAATTCGAAATGGCTTGGGTGTCCTTCAGCGATATGGAGAGCGCACCGTGGAAATCAAAAACTAACGCTGCGCTGCTAATAGGGGTTTAGCGCTTCTACCGCAATTTTCCACTCATTACTTGCCGTAAATCGCCACAGACGCATATAACTTGTTCTAAAACTCTGCAGGGAATCGTCTTCCAGAGTTTCCATCGTGCCGTAGGTGTAACCAACTTCCTTAGACGCAGAAAGATACCCTCCCATGTGGGTGAGGCTAATCTGATTCGTAGTTGATAACTGATTGTCTAAGAAAGCACCATAGACCGAGCTCGCCGCATCCGTTCCCACCGCTGGTGCCATACCCGGCAAGTAGACTCGTGTATTCTCTAGCCCGTAGCGTAGCAGCGCGCGCTGGCCTCCGCGAAAATTTATCGACTGGCCGAAAAGATTATCGCGATCGATCAACAGCTGCATATTATTGCTTTCTGCCATCGCCATGACTGGGTGTGCAGTTTCTTCGAGCACCGGGCGTGTGTCGTCAAAATTGGGTTCAACTTCTAAACTCAAAAAACCCGGGATACCGGCTACGATATCAGCCATCAACACCCAACGAGAATCCTGCTTGAGCCATATCGACACAAGATGGCCAAAGCTTGACGGCTCACCTTCATCAAGAATCGTAAGAGGCCCAGCTGTCAACCCTAAGTCACCGGCCCGTGACACATCGACATAGTGTGCCTCCCAATTAATTTCATTAGCAGTATCTTGGAATTCTTCTGAGGCATACAACTCCAGGGCATCGACGGGGCCGTCACGAAAGACAGTAGAGTCCTGACCCAAGAATTCGAGAAACGCTGCAGTCCTGCCGATTTCGGCTGATCGATCTGCAAAACTCTGATCTGCGGCCATCAAATCCATCCAATGTTGATATTGGCTGACTTCTTCGCTCTGAGTTTGGCTCTGCTCCTGCGCGTGCAAAACCAAAGAATGCAAGCCTATGAGAATTACGGTAAAAAGCTGCGCTAGCCGTTTGCAGCGCCTACTAAGGAATACTGTGTCTTTGAGCCTAAGCATTCTTCAATAGTAATCTTATTATCAAATCTTAACTAGCCCAAATTCAATGACATCGGCGTAGCAAGCGCAGGACAGATAGGGCAGAGGTAATCTGCAGATGATCCAAATGAGGGCCTATTGACAGCACTATTGATTGTTCTAGAGTTGATGAAACGCTAGAATTGAGGGGCTTCAGGAATAGAACGATAGAAAACAGCGTCACTCCCGAAATCATCCAAGCAGACGAGCGTCACTGAAACCCAATCGTGCATAGAAAAATTCTAAATCTAGCCTTCTTTCACATCATATTGGCAATTGCCATGTCTGCTTGCTTGAGTCTTGCTCACGCAGACACGGTGCTAGTAGACAATGAATCAGATTTCTTTGCTCTAGCCAATGCAGTCGAATATTACGAAGACGGCTCTGAATCACTAACTATCGATGATGTATTAGCAGCAAATTTTGCGGTGAACTTCATACCTCGCCGGCAAACATTATAATCACCCAAGTTTACCGATTCTGGAATCCCCGCTATGTCACAAGAACTCTGGCAACAACTTAAATCAGAAGCTCAGCAGGTCATTCGGCAAGAACCACTGCTGGCGAGTTATGTCTATGCCTGCGTTTTAAACCACAACAGCCTGCAGTCTGCTCTCAGCTTCATTCTAGCGACCAAGCTAGCCGACGATGTGATGCCAGTGGTTACCGTTCGAGAATTATTCGATCACGCTTTTGAGGAATCCCCAAAGATCATCGAAGACGTAGCATGCGATATAAAAGCCGTTTTTGAAAGAGATGCAGCCGTAAGCACCCACCTTGCGGCCATTCTTTATTTGAAGGGTTTTCAGTCGATTCAAGTTCATCGGCTCGCGCACTTTCTTTGGAACAATAACCGGAACGAGCTAGCCTTGTTTATGCAGAGTCGAAATTCCGAGGTCTTTGCTGTCGACATTCACCCGGCCTGCAAGATTGGCCGCGGCATTATGTTCGATCATGCCACCGGCATTGTCATTGGTGAAACTACAGTTATCGAAGACGATGTTTCAATTCTGCAACAGGTAACATTGGGCGGTACCGGCAATGAGAAAGGCGATCGACATCCAAAGATACGCTCGGGCGTGCTTATTTCTACTGGGGCGAAAGTTTTAGGTAATATCGAAATAGGTATGGGTGCAAAGATAGGTGCAAACAGTGTTGTGCTTAACGATGTTGATCCACATACAACCGTTGTCGGCGTTCCGGCAAAAGCCATAGGCAAACCAGGCACCCAAACTCCATCACAAACGATGAATCAAAACTTCTTCGACTAGTTCAGGCCCAAAAAATTCAGCATGACGTTAGACTGCCAGCACTGTAGACACTCTCCTACAATTTGCCCGTGCGAATGCTACTCGACTTCATAAAGGGTAGAACCTGCAAGCGAGAAGGCTAATAGCTACTTAACTGTATCTCTAGCGAGATAATATTTAAGACGACCTGTAGCCTGCCGGGGTTCTCCATCAACCAGTCTTGGGCGGAACGTCAGACTATTGAATTTAGCGAGCAGTAGTCCCTCCTCTGGCGGTGATTCCAGATAATGTGCGAGCAGCTCTGCCTGCTCAATCATGTTTACCGTACTACTATAGCGGTGACTGAAACTCCGTGACACCGTATTTACTCCAGCGAGGCTGAACGAGAATAAGGCAAAATTTGAATTACTCTCTTGACTGTTTCCAGCATCGCTAAAGAGGGGA
This sequence comes from uncultured Pseudomonadales bacterium, assembly GCA_905478195.1. Lineage (GTDB taxonomy): Bacteria > Pseudomonadota > Gammaproteobacteria > Pseudomonadales > Pseudohongiellaceae > UBA9145. The sequence continues at coordinate 17,189 of CAJQHM010000102.1, read as the reverse complement.
CTACGCACATTGGGAAGTGCCGCAGACCATTCACTGAAGGATATATAGACATAGGGGGCCTCACCCTCAAGCGTTACCAGCTTAGTACGCTGTGCGACAACGGCTGCCTCTACAGTCGAGTAGAATTTGGTATCCGGAATCACTATCGGTTGATCCCATAACTCATTAACTAAAGACTCGTCGACGCCCGTCGCTAACATTTCCTTGTAGGCTTGGCGATAAATCTTTGTCGCCGCCTCCGGCTTGTCATACAGTATGTGCCAATCGCCTAGGTACACATTTGTCATAGCAAGCGCTTCTGCATCGGGAGACTCACCCCCAGCATAGACCTCATAAAGTCTGTTGAGCAATCCTAAACCCGAAAGATAGAAGGTCTCATTCACATCATAGCGGCCACGCATTGCCTCCAAACCTGGACCAACTTTTCTCAGCTGGTAGCTTGCCGGGCCTCCGTTCCAAAGCGCTACCGTCTGCAAATGGAGCTGGCGCAATTGCTCGTAGATCATTGGCGCAAGCCGCGCGTCGTTTTCGCTCCAGAGAGTTTGCGCAACGGCAATGGCTATCCATCGAATCTCAGCGGACCGGCTAAAATGATAACCCTGATAGAAACTATCATCTTCCGCCAAGGCTCTCAGATGGAATCGGGATAGCTCTAGAAGGTCGTCGATTAATTCCTGATTGATAAATTTGCTTTTCTCGGTATAGAGCCAGTATAAATGCTCCATGTTCTCTCTAGCCGCTTCCCAATTCCCGCGGTTGGCAAAGTTGCCTATTTTCTTGCTCAGCAGAGGCCGTTGAATGTCGGTGTAGAGACCATCTTCTATGCGCGCTATCTGCATTGCACGATCAAGAAGGTCGTGAGCCTCGTCAAACTGATTGAGCATCATGAGATTATCTGCCAACTGCTCGATTGGCTCTATAAGCCTGGTATCCATGGGACCAAGCGTATCCTGCATGTCATTCAACAATTCACGGCCTAACGCCAACTCGTCGAGGACATTCAACGCCGGATCGGGTTGCCCGTAGGCGATCCCCACGGGGATTGCCAGAAGTAGTGCTAAGGCTGGAGAGAGTAGCTTTGTCATCGTCATTATCGGCTCAAATCTGGAAGCTCTGAGTAGGATATCAGGCAGGCTCAGGCTTGAATAGGACCGGCACCCATAGCTGCAAGACGAGGCTAGACACACGGCTAGATGCCATCGCTATTTTGCAGCCCCTTGATTATACTCAGCTTAAACAGTTACATAATGACTGCATTTAGGAGAGTAATGTGAACAAAATCGGCAAAACTGTATGCTTTTCCCTGTTATCACTGTTAATTTGTCTAGGAGCCGGCCTTTTCGAAGTTTCCTCCGCCCAGGAAGACGGCAAGGTCTATGAGCTTAGAATATACACCGCAACACCGGGCAATTTGGACAATCTACAAGCGCGCTTTCGGGATCACACCATCCGTATTTTCAACAACCACGGCATGAAGATAGTTGGTTTCTGGACGCCTACAAGCGAAGAAGAAGCCGATGACACCTTAATCTATGTCTTGGAACACGCCAGCCAGGAAGCTGCTAATGCCTCATGGCAGGCATTCGGCCAGGATCCGGAGTGGAAATCTGTATCCGACGCATCTAATGCCAATGGCCCTATACTAGCCGGGGTTGAACGTCGCTATATGAAGGCGACAGACTACTCGCCACTGCAGTAATTACGATACCGGCCTGCTCGTTTCCAGGGGTAAGTCATATAAAACAAAAAAGGGGCGACTCTAAAGCCACCCCTTTTTTTTGATTATTGTTTACTGAAAAACTTCTCTGCAATTTTTTCTGCATCTTGTCTAATTGACGAACTTAGTATGAGAAATCCTTGGCGAAGTATTTAATTCATCAATTAGAACACCAACGGGTTATTAAAAAACTTGAATGAGCCATAGGCTAGTTCCAACAATTCTACCGTAGACTGACCCTCACCGAGCCAATAATAGAGTAAGCCACCCAAAATGATCGCACCCGAACTTAAAGCCGCAATCGTCTTGTCATCTACCTTGCCATTCTCGTTCATACCTACTCCTAAATTTACCGACTACTCGCGCTAGCTAAATCCAATCCAGCGACCGGTTGCCGCTACCGTAAACCATATCAGCATCGATGTAACAGCGAGTAATCGTATCGTCCAAGGATTGATTTGTGCATGGGGACGACTAGTCAACAAGGGCTGCTTGATAAACAACATGAAGCAAGATCCCGTAATAAGCACTAACATCTTTATCCAGAACACTTCCATGAAATAGACCTTGTTAGCCACGCCTGCCGCGCAAAAGATGCCCGTTAGAATCGCCATTAACAGAGCCCATCTAAAGCACTTGTGCGTTCCTGTAACTAACGTTTCTGAAGGAACATCCTTGCAGATGATACCGAGGAGACGCAAGTCTGTCGCCAGCACAGTTCCACCTAAAACCGCCATGGAAAGTAAGTGCAGCGCTTCCACAGTTGCGTAAACAGAGCCATAGGTGGTGCCAATGACGCCAAGCCATGAAGATTGATTCATCCAGTTAAAAAATGACTCTAGGCCAGGATATATGGCTTCACGAATGCCCAGACTTTCAACGAGGACCATCAGTAGAAAAGCTGCAAACACTGCCAGCGATCTAGCATATTGACTCAAGATCGAACCTAACATGCAAACTCCCAAATTTTGATGTTGGATCAAACCAACATTGTGCTAAAAACTATAGCTTACAGCGCGTTTAGCTGATCTACGCAACCAGCCGCCCACAGAATAGTAGTATTCGTTGTATTCGTACAATCCACCCAGTCGTAAGGGATATATCTCCCCAAGGTAACTACTCCGCACCAAAGAACGAGTGAAATAATCGCACCGGTTCTCAATGGCCCTGGCGCTACCGGATCGTTATCCCAATTGCCTTCAGCGGATTTCAATCTATTGTTGAAAACCCACGCATTGATGAATGCCAAAAGGAGTAAAATCATCTTCATTCGAAACCACAGGCTCTGAATCGTCTCCACCGGCTTCGCATAAACCAATAACGCTCCGGTGATAAACATGATTACAAAGCCAATAATCATGGGCTTGTGCAGTCTGGCGGCTATTGTGGTGGCAGGAACATTGGGCATAACCCAGCCAAGCATACGAAAATCTATGATAAACAGAGATCCAATACTAACCATCAATGTTAGTACATGGGTAGCTTCCAACCAGCTGTAGCTATAGTAACCCGCCACCAGCATCTGGCTATATTCCTGCGCTTCCATCCAATGAGCAAATTGCAGTAATAACTCGTTTATCACGCTTTCCAGCCTCCTTTGATGCCACTATGCGCTTTTCTTCTTAGAGCGGAAAGGATAAACATCCTTGCGCTTCGAGTCCACCGCTATGACGTGGAATAATCCCTTCGCATGATGTAAATCATGATTTAGGATTACGCCTGAATCTCTCGCTTTCTGTATTCTGAGGGCGTCACTCCCTTAATTTGACGGAAGGCATTATTGAAAGGTGTAATCGATTGGTAGCCAACAGAGAGAGCGATGGTAAGCACCGGAACACTTGGATTTTCTTTATCCGCCAGAGCCTCACTGGCGTCTTCAATACGGTATTCATGCAGCATGGCATTGAAGTTCCTGTAGCCTAATTGCTTATGAATAAAGGCGCGCAATCTATACTCTGGCAAATTGAGCTTCTTCGCTAACATGGAGATGGTTAATCCCGCCTCCCTATACAACTTGCCATCCTGAAAGACTTTGTTGAAACTGTCTTTATCAAATGGCGCCGTGCTTTCTGGCTCTGTCTCCTCAGCCAATTCCGTGACCTTGCGAATCACGTCGCCAAGCGACACGTAGTCAAAGCGCATAGCTACCAGCAACATGCCCGTGGCCAGGAACGCTATCGCGCTAACAATTACAGTCTGGGCTGTTGCATAACTTGCCGAGCCGCCATCGAGTAGAAAGTTCTCGACGAATACAACGGAAAATATAAGTGCGCCCTGTACTCCTATGATAAACCAACGCAGTATCCTGCGGTCATCCACCAAGTCTGCCCTCCACCCCTTCAGTGTCCAGTAAATAGCAGAAGCCACGAATGCCAGCATCATTACATCCATGCAGGTGCCCAGAAATGCCAAAGAACCCGATGTCTCACTGGAATAGATAGAAATACCGGCAAGAATGGAATCCAGAACAACTTGAGTAGCGAAGGCGAACGCTAAAAGGACTGGAAACTTCTGCTGTTCCTGAAAGATCAGGAAGCAATAAATCATGAATAATCCAGCAATGATATTCATGCCTATTTGGAGAAACAGCTGCCAGCGACTTAGGTCTAATTGAAACTGTGGGTCGATATGCTGACCCGCCATGCCATTCAATAGATAGAAAATAATAAACACTGCCATTAGGGCAAATACCCTGGCGCTGCCCGCTTTCGGTTCCGCTTTCAGATAGCCAGCAGCCAAGAGCAAGACAGAAAGCATCGCGATAATTTGTGCGCTAAATAGAAGGAGTGGATTTGGCAAGACGTATTCCTGAAGATCGGGGGCCAACGACTAAGACAATAACCGATCAATTGATAAAATTCAAAGCTCTCACCGACCAATTCGTAAGCAGTGATGCATTCCGAGACACGCAGCAGATAACGCCTCTAGCGCTTAAACCTTTCCTCCACCTCATCGATGATATTATCCACGGAGCGATCACCCCTCTCATGGGCATCGAATTGATTGAATAAGTTTATCGACCTCTCTGTTCTGCGCCCAAATCGCAGCACTTTTTCGAAATAGCTATCCGGCCCCTCATTTTGCTTGATTAGATCGATAATAAAAGCCCCCAAAGACAGAGCACTAAGCAGAATATCTCTGAATGCATCGATATAGAGTTTAAGTTGAAATACTAAAAATTTTCGCAGTTGCGGCCACAGCCTTTCCATCGTATCTACCCTCTGCTCACTCATCTCGTGACTTGTTTTATTACGCACCGTACCTACTCCATTAGCCTTTAATGCCTTATGAGTGGCAAGTGTTTTCCCATATATCCTTCAAAAAAAGCCCGATCACACCCTCACACAATGTCAGAGCGTAACCGGTACCAAGCGAAAAAAACCGAATCAGGCCTAGGGGACCTGCCAAGTTAACTTCTTAATCTTAAGACGCGCTGGATTACATTCTAGTTACAGAACTCTCTGCTCTGCCACTTTAAAGAACTCCACGTTCACTGTCAGACTGGTATTCACTATCCATGCCAACCTATTAAGCATTTGTTTTTTATGGATTTATTATCGAGCAAGCAGGCTGGAAGTTAACGAAACCACCAGCAAGTGATCAATTTCACCAAACGACAGGTGAGAAAGTTTTCGCAGGATTGGGAGGGCAAGGGAATACTGGCCACCGGAATGAATCGGTTGGCAAGTTTTACGAGCAACTAAAGGAATGCACTACTCGAGCGCGACTAGCCAGGCGAGGTTGGCTCTGCAACAGCGACCACTGTGGATTCTTCGATGGCAGTCATTGCCTGAGAGATCGATTCCAGCTCAAAACCCATGCCGGCATGCTCTACGAGACGCGTTATCAACTTTTCGTTAAATGCTGTCGCTGGCGTCCAGAAACCACCGCCCACTTCACCCGCATCAACATCGCGCCTGAGGCTGATTCCAGCCTGCGCTAACATCTTTGCCGTGGAGCCATAGCCGGGGTCTCGGTCACCCGTTACCTTGACTCGAATCCTTTCTCCACGCTCGGTCCGCCCAATTAGTCGCAGATCATAATAGCCCTTAAGCTGTTGCTCAGGACTGGGACCCTCTCCGGGGCTGGGTAGGAAAAATCGGGTGGAAAGCCAACGCATAGGCGCGAAGGCCATCATAAACATCGAAACCTTAGTTCCAAAGGAAATTCTCTTTGCTGTTTTCTGACCCTGCTTCCCTGGACCGGTAAGCATCGCTTCGTCGTACTTAAAATTTTCGGCATAGAAACCATCAACCAGGGCATTGCTGCGCAGAACTACTCGCGTGTTGATGGACGCCATGATGAACGGGCCTGCCCAAGAATCGAAGTCCTGATCAAATTCCACAGACACATTGTGTTGCAGGGTCTTGAAGCCATGGTCTGGAGGGCACAGCGAATAAGGATCACGCATCTCCTTCCGGATAGCAGGGTCTGCTGATGCCTCTTTGTAGAGGTTGAGCCCGCTGGCAATTGTGCCGCCCGAAGCGCCCCCCTTCATAACCTTCACCCGCAGCTTAACCTGATCGCAGTAGCTACCGAAATGTCGCTGCGCATGACTCTGTAGAAATTTCACGCCCAGATCTGATGGAATCGAGTCGAAACCACAGCAGTGCACGATGCGGGCGCCACTGTTTTTTGCCTGACTCTCATAGCGCTCTATCATGCGCCGAATCCATTGCGGCTCCCCCGTTAGATCGCAATAGTCAGTGCCCAATTCGCAGCACTTCTTAACCAGAAGCTCGCCGTAGAGGGCGTAGGGCCCAACAGTGGAAATAACTAATTCTGTTTTCTCGCACATCGACTGCAAGGCTTCTGCATCTGCCGAGTCGGCAATAATGACAGGAATCTCGTCCGCATTGGAACCTAGTGATTCTTTGAGGGCTTGCAGCTTGGATTCAGAGCGACCTGCCATTGCCCATGTCAGATTAGGTTCAGTGTATTCGTTTACCAGGTAATTACAGAGAATTTTGCCAACGAAGCTGGTTGCGCCGAATACTACAATGTCAAACTCTCTGTTTTTCATTGACTACTTTCCTACGGTTTAACTGCGACTTAGGCAGTGACGTTATTGCCAGAGAGCAATGGCGAATCATTTGAATCTGGCCGCTGACCGCTTGACGCATCGCGCGAGTGTCTGTAACTCATCCAAATTAGAAACTGCAATCCAAAAAGTAGCGATGCGGCGAGTAAATGCGTAGGCTGAACCAGGGCTGGCATGCCCAGATGGCCCAAGGTCGCGCCCGAGAGCACAGCCGTACCAATTACTACTATCATTGCCAGCGTGAGCCTGCTCAGGGTGTGATGCCAGCCCAATGAAGCAACCAAAAGCCATGCCAGCCAAAGATTCGCAAACAGTACCACCGCCGAAAAACTTCTATGCACATAGAAAAACCAGGGCATTGCCTCGATCCAACTGGAACGCAACTCCTCACCCTGTGACTCGCGGATGAAATCCGTCATCTCGCGAACCTGAGTACCCATGGCAACCTGCACAATTGTGAGCCCCAGTACAATGTACAGCCACATCCCAAACCGCGGATTGATATTCGCAACAGATTGCGATGCCATGATGCCTCGCCTGGCCTGTGCAACTGCATACAGAAGAGTTCCTACTATGGCCAATGCCATCAGCATATGCAGCGTAATCATACCCGGCTGCAGGTTTGAGCCGACAACCTTTGCTCCGAGCCAGCCTTGAAATCCCACCATCAAGAATGCCGCGACTGAGGCCTTGAATATACTTGTGTCATGCTCGCGACAAGCCCATGAGAAGAGAGCTGTTAGAAAGATCATAAAGCCAATGCTCACGCCTACCAACCTATTGGCGTACTCGGTCCAGGTTTTTACTACATTGAAGCGCGTATCGGCATAGCCGAGTTCCGCGTAGATCTCCTGGTAATTTTCAGGGAGTTGCGCCTCGCTTGTTGGCGGAACCCAACTTCCGAAGCAGGTGGGCCAATCCGGGCAGCCCATGCCGGCTCCAGAGGCACGCACCGAGGCACCCACCAGGATTAAGAAATACACGGCAGCGATGGTAATCCATGCCATACGTCTGTAGCGCTTTAGCGCCGGGTTGTCTGAGTCAGTAGTCATAAATGTTAGCTAGAGAGTTGTCGAGTGTCGAATTGCACAGCTTCCGGTAACAACACCACGCTTGTCAGGCATCGTTGCAGTAAGCCGCTGTTAAAAAAATTAGCTGCGCAGGGATTCCAGTAAGGAAATTGATGGATAACTGTCCATCGGTAGCCCCTGCTGCTCTTGATACGCTCGAATGGAGCTTCTGGTTCGGCTGCCTACTCGACCGTCAGGATCGCCTGAATCAAAACCGAGACCGTTGAGTAATTCCTGTAGTTCCCGCACCTGCTCAATGCTCATTGCCTGCTCATTCTCAGGCATGCGCTGAATAGCGGGGCCACCGGAAAATCTATCCGCCAGATGCCCCACCGTCAGCGCATAAAATATGGGCGTGTTATAGACCCGCGTCACCCTAAAATTGTCATAGGTGAGAAAGGCAGGCCCCCCCGCCCCGGCTGGAATAACCACAGAGGCTCGCATGTCTGCCACGGGGATAGGCGCACCCGAAGTCTGAAGCAACCCTATATCGCGCCATTCTTGCAGTGGTTTACGCGTGTCAGTGCCTGCGAGGGAGAAATCAAAATCCTCTGGTAGCAGAACCTCACGCCCCCAGCGCTCGTCACCCTTCCATCCTGATTTAGATAGGAAATTTGCTGCAGAATGAAATATATCCGGAAGACTGTTCCAAATATCGATTCTGCCATCGCCATCACCGTCTACGCCATGCAGATTGAATACCGAAGGCATAAACTGTAATTGCCCCATTGCGCCGGCCCAGGACCCGCTCATGTCCGCCGCAGAAATATGACCCTCATCGATGATTTGCAGAGCTGTCAGCATCTGCGTACGAAAGAAGTCGGCTCTACGCGGGTCATACGCTAGGGTAGCTAGCGCCTGCAGGACGGAGAAACCGCCTGTATTGCTGCCGAAGTTGCTCTCGATCGCCCAGAAGGCTGCCAGGTATTGCGGCTGCACCCCGTAGCGTTGACGCACTTCCTCCAGCAATACTGCGTGTTGATTCAATAACTGCTGACCACGCTCTACCTGCCGGGGAGTAACCCGCAGGCCCAGGTATCTGGTAAAGGTCTGCACGAACTCTGGCTGACTGCTATCGAGCTCCAAGACCCGGGGAAGTGGCGCTTCTAGATCGTCCAGAGCCGCGAGGGTAGACTCACTAATGCCAAGCGCGGCAGCTTCGGCTCGCAGCTCAGCCACCCAGTCTTCAAAAGACTGTTCTTGAGCGAAAGCTGGGAAACTTAAAAGGGCTAACAGTAGGAGAGATGCTGCTGTTTTCATGCCACTATGATAATTGATATCGAGGAGAATGGAAATCTGCAATAGGGTAATCTGATCACGCCAGACCGGCAGTTGCTAGAGGCTAGCGCTCGACATCAATTCAACTAGCTTTCGATCTCAGGCAGCGACAGAGTGATTTAGATACTCATTCAACTGCTTTTCATCTTGCTCAGCCAAAGCCTGAAAGTTTAGCCCTAATGGTAATTATCCTGCCGTTGACGGCGACAGTAGGAAACAGTGCATGTAGATTTTATTTTTCGACTGCATCGCCCCTGTGCGGGCAGAGAAAACTCTAATTCAAAATCGGGAAACAGACCCGAATCTGATTTAAACCTAGCTAATTGTTCGATCAATTGATGGCGACACTCAATCTGAATCCCAGAGGGAGATAGATTCATCAGCGTGCCATTTCTTACGATACCTGCAAGACGAATATTCGCTTCACCACGCAGGTCAACTCGGGGATAATTTCGCTTGTCATTGCTCATAAAAATAGTCTTTACATGATTTAAACAGGCTTATCACATTACTCCAACGACTCGTTTATCCTAGCCTTTATTCGTCAATTTATGATCTGCCGCACACTTTTCAGTATCATTGAGCATAAATGTGAAGCTGGTAGATATTAATTCGGATAGATCGTAGTCTAGCCAGACTTAAGGTAGGCGACATGGCACGCTTCAATAAACAATCTCTTCATTCCAGAACAATGCCAAGGAAGGTTCCTACACGGGGTTTTTTGTTCGTTATTCTCCTCTTCAGTCCCTACCTGCTTGCAGAGGAACAACTCTTTCTTCGCAGCGGCGTCAGAGAATACGTCGAGCAAGAACAGCTGGTACGCTTCGATCACCTGTTCGAAAGTCTGGGTCGCAACAAGAATCTACCTAAGGGTTTTGAGCTCCAAACCTTGCTCGCGCTGAGCCACTACCCGGAACTGGACGACATTAAGATCAATTTCATCGTCGATGATGTGTCTATCCCACTGTCATCAAGGCCCCATTGGAGCAGCATGCTTCGTTCTGCAAGGAACAGAACCTATCAGGTGATTATAGACAGCGAGCGCGAAGGTGCCAGAGGAGCGTTACTTCTAAAAAACCAGCCATTCAATGCTCAAGTTGGGATAATTGGGCATGAACTGGCCCACACCGTTTACTATTTGAATCGCTCTCTGTTTGGAATACTCGGCGACGCACTGTGTCAGTTAAGCGACTGCCGCATCGGGTTTGAAAGAGCTACAGACAAGCGACTGATCGACTATGGGCTAGGTTGGCAGCGCTTCGACCATGCCAGGTTTGTTAGGGGCCGAATCCCACAGAATCAGATTTCGGCATCTACCGCAGAAGGTGGCGGCGGTGCTTACATGAGTCCGGCTGAAATTCTGCGCATCATACAAGGCCACGAAGCCTACGCGAACCAGACTCAGAGCTCGGCTAACTGAATAGGTTTACTCCTAGCCCGCTTATTTCGAATCGATAACTATGCTGCGCAGAAACTCCAAGCCTGTGTGGCAGGCCAAGTGAACACGCTCAGGCGGGATCGCTATATCACTAGTATCTGTCTACAGGTTTTAGGGCTCACATTGAACCGGTATCTAGCTATTGGTTTGTTGGCATGGGTTTGCTTTAAGTAGAGTGGCCAGAAAGGTATAGGCGAAGGTCAACAGATATCTATAAATTTTTATTAAAAACAGTAAATTATGGGACTTTTTTCATGTAGCTTACTCTGGCGCAGCATCACGAAGTTTGGCAATAACGGACTCCATAGCCCTATCGATGAGTGGCGTCTCATAAATAACCTTCACCGTGCCCGCCTTCAATTCCCTGGCTAATCCCATTTGGATTTTTCGATAACTTTTACACCTTGGCCGTTCACAAAAACATATTTTCCAATCGTGTCTATCGTTGCCGCCAGGGTACAGCGCACGGCTTGCTCAGCGGCTCCCTCAGACTCTAACCAGATGCCAATGGGATAATTGGAAACTTCCTGCAGGTGCTCATCATCATCATTCAAAGGCTCTTGGCGCCCTGTGGTACTCTTAACTAAGCTCGTCTTTTCGTTATCCACTCCAACACTCGCAACATCTTCGTCACTTACGACGGCAGGTGGCGTCTCAAAACAAGCCTCCTGAACGCGCTTCAATTTGCCTAACGACTCTTCGGCCTCAGGCTTTTCTATTCCGGCCACTTCCAATGCCTTGCCAAGATCGAGCAAAAGACGTGGATTGACCTTCGCGAAGCGCTGTACGATCGCGTCTCGCTCAGCCATCAAGCTTAGATCCCGAGAACGCCTACTGGCAGGTTCGTTGGCGATGGCCATGTTGGCATCAGACAAGGCTTCGGAGACAAAGCTCGACAGCCTCGCCGTCATCGCATCTCTAACGATATTCAGAATCTTCTTCACATCATCCATAGAAGTTCCATTACGGGGCTCCATCCCCAGCAAGCTCTCTAATTGCCATTAAGCTTGGACTGCAGCAGCAAAACTTGTCGCGATACCCGCTCGCGAAGCAGCTAAGATGCTACCGCTTGAAGCCCTGCATGTCGAATATTCACTGCGCTGCAGGACTCATTACAGCTGGACCTCAACCCTTATCCTCATGGTTAGTACAATCAGCCTGCCCGGCAAATAAGTCCTTCATTTGCTTCATTGCAGATGGTAGATTTCGCTACTCAATCACTAACTACAAAAATATCCACGAGGGGAGTCCCGCACAGCATGCCAATCCGACAAACACTATTTAGCCTAGTTCTCTTGAATTTACTGGCTACACCGACCCTAGCGCAGGACTCAGGGCCCATTGGCCCTAGCCCTTATGACTTTAATACCGAGACTTGGATGCAACCCTTCGCCGATGATGGACTGTCCTGGGGCGGTACCTCTGGCGTCTATGTAGAGTCCAAGGACCGGATCTTCGTCCTCCAACGCGGCGAAACGCAACTGCCCAGCCCAGTGCCTCCCGAATACACCAGTTTTGCAGGTTCCCTGGGCTGGAATGTGCTTCGCGGCCGAGGTCGCGTCTGGCAGAACTGCATCTATGTAATTGATAGTGAAGGAAATTTACTAGAAGTTTGGGATCAGTGGGACCACCTATTCACCGGTACAGACGGCCCCGGGCCACACAGGATTAGAATGAGTCCTTACGATCCCGAAAAGCGACTCTGGCTAGTAGACGAAACCGGCCACATTATCTACGTGTTTTCAAATGACGGCTCACAACTTCTAATGACTCTGGGTGAAAAGAATGTTGCCGCCAAAGACGAGTACCATTTCAATCAGCCACAAGATGTCGCCTTTCTGCCAGATGGAAAATTTCTGATTGCAGACGGCTTGGGCGGAAACAACCGTATCGTCGTGCGTAATGCCGATGGCAGCTATCTCTCTGAATTTGGCGAAACGGGCGAGGGCCCAGGTCAGTTCGCCAGCGTCCACGCCTTGGCGATAGGCCCAGAGGGCAACTTATATGTGCTAGACCGCGACCTGCTTAGAATTCAGAATTTTAAACAAACAGCGGTACCAGGGGCCAGCGATTACCCACGCTACGAACACGTTGCCACATGGTCTGACCTGGGCATGCCTCTGGATATATTGGTAGGTGAAGACAGCGCCTGGGTAACGGATCTAAACCCTCCCAAGATTGTCCAATTCAATCTTGACGGCACGCGAAGATATACCTGGAACCTGCCTGTCGAAGGGCCACATCGCTGGATAGAAATGCACTCTCTTTCCGTCGATTCCGATGGCAATCTATATGGCACAGACAATCAAGCTGGCCGGCCACAAAAGCTGACGCCTCGTTTCGATGCAGAACCTGAGCTTATTCTGGATCGACCTTACGTGCCACGCTAGACCCTTCGTCACTCCTTCGCTAAGCCCTCAGACACGATAGGCGACTTGGCGAGGGAGAGACCAATAGCTAATAGACATACAACCAGTATAGTACCCATCAATCCTATGTAATTGACTGAGACATGATCGGAAGAACCAACCGCAAGCAATGTCCAAGCATAAAAACAACGCTACCGAAGTATCACAGAAAATCCTTCAAACCTTACGCGATGATGGATTACTAAGCGATTCAACAGAGCACGACTCTGCTGTCCTGGAACATCTTTCCGATTTACTCGTCTATGCAGGGTTCCCAGAGCGCGACGTCCTAACAAAAAACATCACCATCCTGCTCTCCGATATCCGCGGATTTTCAGGCATTTCTGAATCCCACCCAGCAACCGATGTTGTAAGCCTGCTGAATCGCTACTTCGATGCTATGGGAAATATTATTACAAAGTATGGCGGCACCATCGACAAGTTGATGGGCGACTCGATTCTAGTGGTTTTTGGCTTCCCCGAAGAGCGAGAGTCCGACGTCGAAAATGCCATAGCCTGCGCCGTCGAGATGCAAATGGCCATGGGCGAAATTAACGCTGTCAACAGATCTCTTGACATGCCAGACCTGTTCGTTGGAATAGCAATAAATACGGGCTCTGTAGTCGTTGGTGATCTCGGCTCTGACCACTACCATGAGTACACGATCATTGGTGACGAAGTGAACCTAACCTCTAGAATCGAAGCTCACTGTCTGCGCGGACAAATACTCATCAGCGAGAACACCTACGAACTAAGCAAAGATTTCGTAGAGGTCGGTTCGCCGAATAGGGTCGAGGTCAAGGGCGCGCGCGATGCCGTAGATCTTTACGAGGTGTTTGCGACCGATCGACCAAAAAAGATGGAAGTTCCACGAAGAGAAGGACGAAAGAGCCCGCGTGTTAAAGTTGGCATGCCCGTTGTTTTTCAGAACCTTTCTGGAAAAATCGTACTCGACGAAAGATACCAGGGCGACGTAATCGATATCAGCTATCACGGCCTGCTTGTAGAAACACCTGTCAAGGTCAACAATTCTTCAGAGATAAAGATGGCTTTGTCGCTCGAGCTCTTCAGCGCTAGAACGACAGACGTCTATGCGCGCATCATCAACACCGAGCAGTTTGGAGACAAGTATCGCAGTAGCATGGAGTTCACCTCTATCGGAAGCGAGGGTCTGAGTGCCATCAAACAATACGTCGACAAAATGGTAGCCACAAGCTAGCTTGATTGGCGATAGCACCCAGCTCCCAACGAGGTCTCTCTCATTGAAGTTCTAGGCGATTATCAGGATCTGGCCTAAATATCAGATACTCTATTTCGCCTTCCATTTCACTCCACCAGTGCGCCGTATGCCCTGGAATAATAACGACGTCTCCTGGCACGACTCGCCGGCTTACACCGCCTTCGATTGATTTCGCCCGCAGCCAACTCGGATTTCCTTCATAAGGCTCCACCAACGTACCGCCCGTTACTAAAGTAGCTGCGCCCTTCAACATATAGTAGATCTCGGTTGTATTCACCAGGTGCACATTAACGTCCCCGGCAACTCCAGCGGGCCTATAAACGCCGTATACACCCAGCCGCATATCGCCTGTCGTTTCGACGACACGAATGGGGTTGTCGCTGACCCGATCTCGTGGCAGCGCATCAATAAACGCTCGAACTTGCTCGCCGCTTATGTCTGTCGCAACCTGAGGAGTAACAGGCGGTGGCGTCTGCGCGGACACAAACGAGCTCATAAGCACGAATAAGGGGGCTATAATTCTAATCTTCATTCTATTTTCTCCGATTTTGCGGGCCATAAGCCCTAGTCAAATCTTAAGTTAAATTAAGCATGCAGGAGCCAGAAACACCTACAACTTGTAACACATGTACGAGCTGGCTTCTCCTATAATTCGGCTATAAATTAGCAACATCGACCGGTCTCTACGACTTTAATTTGCGGTCAATTAAGCTAGAAAGTCAGACAAAAGTCTGTAGACTATTTCAAAGTACTCGTTCCCTAGAAGAACAGGCAACAGCAGCCTTTCCAACACAAACAACACTACGATGAGGTTCAGTCTTGGACACACAAGCTACCAGCCCTACCCTAGCGCCAACCTTGTTTCAGTATAATCGTGGCAGCATCGTAATGAGTGGGCTATCGGCTCTTGCTATGTATGCCTATCTCAGCAGCAACTACGGCTGGCGACAGGGCGCGCTGTTCATAGTGGGCCTAGCCGCTGGAATAATCCTCTATCACGCCGCCTTTGGCTTCACTGCCGCCTGGCGCGAAGTAATCAACACCGGGCGGGGAGCAGGCTTGCGCGCACAGATGATTATGCTCGGAGTCACCGTGCTGATCTTTACGCCGCTTATTGCTCAGGGCGAACTCTGGGGCACCGGCCTGAGAGGAAGTGTTGCTCCCATAAACCTGGCAGTTATCTGCGGGGCATTTATGTTTGGTATAGGCATGCAATTGGGAGGCGGCTGCGCGTCCGGCACCTTATTCACAGCGGGTGGTGGTAATGTGCGCATGCTGGTCACCCTAGCCGCCTTCATTACCGGCTCTGTCTTGGGCACTTGGCAATGGGAGATGTGGCAGGGTGTGCCAGGAGTGGCCCCCTTCTCACTTGCTGCCAACTACGGCACGGCCTGGGCAATCATTATTAGCCTGTCACTATTCGGTGCCATTTGGTATGCGAGCACTAGATACGAACACAGGCGCCATGGCGGCGTGAAGAGCGACCGGGATGTAGACCGCGCCTACTCACTCCTAAGCGGACCCTGGACACTGCTAGCCGGGGCGCTAGCTCTCGCCGCGGTGAATGTCTCTACACTACTATTGGCTGGACGCCCATGGGGAGTTACTTCAGCTTTCGCCTTATGGGGCGGAAAGGTCGCCGTATTTCTAGGCATTGATATTGGCGGCTGGGCCTATTGGCAAAGACCTGGGCTTAGCAATGCGCTAGAACAAAGCGTACTTACCGATATTACATCAGTTATGAATATTGGCATCATGTTGGGCGCACTTCTCGCCGCCGGCCTTGCTGGCAAGTTTTCACCCAGTTTTCGCATTCCACTAAAATCTGTTATCGCAGCAGTTATCGGCGGAATACTGCTTGGCTATGGCGCACGCATCGCTTACGGCTGTAATATAGGTGCCTATTTTGGCGGTATAGGCTCGACCAGCCTGCACGGCTGGCTCTGGTTTGTAGCTGCCTTCATAGGCAGCTCTCTGGGCACCAAGCTTCGCCCCGTCTTCGGCTTGAACTGACACACCGAGCAGTCTAAGGCTTATTAATTTTCTAATCCAAGGAGAAAAACGCACTATGAGGTTCATTTCACGAAGTCTAGTTTCCACGGTAATTTTAGTTGGTCTGAGCTCTCAGCTCTCTGCACAAGAATTTGCAGCGGGCGAGCCCATAGGCTCTGTTAATGAGGAAGGTGTTCGCGTTCCCATGTCTAGCAATGTAAAAGTGTATGGAAGCTTCCATTTCTCGGAGAGTTGCACATTCGATCCTAACAAGAACCTTGTGCTGGCGATGAACAATGCAACCCGAGGCGATGGAACAGAGAACGATGGCTTTGTCTCTCTCATAAATCCCGACGGCAGCGTGCACACGCCAAAATGGATTGGCGCAACTCGCGATGGACTGGAACTACACCATCCTCTAGGAAGTGCTATCAGCAATGGCGTACTGTATACAGTCGATGTTGGTTACGTTCGATCCTTTGATCTAGCGTCTGGGCAACCACTGAACGCAGTTGCAATTCCAGGCTCGACGATTCTTAACGGTATCGCAGTTGCGGACGACGGCACTATCTATGCGTCCAACACACGATCACCAGAAAGGATCTACAAGCTTACAGCGAGTGGCGAAGTTTCAACGTTCGCGGACGGCGCTCCGCTTGCCGCTCCGAACGGTGTAGCCATAGATAGAGAAGGAAATATAGTCGTCGTCAACGTGGGTGATAACGCAGTTATCACGTTTAACCCCGATGGCGAGGTTGTCCGCACCGAGCATGCTGTAGAGGGCGGCAACGATGGCATTGTTGTAACAGAAGACGGCACCAAATATGTGAGCAGTGTGCGCTTCGGCAGTGTTTCTCGTATTCGTCCGGGCCAGGAAGCGGAGATTATTGCTTCCGGCATACCTAGCGCAGCCTCCATGTGTTACGACTCTGTCCAGAACCAACTAGTCATTCCACTAAATGGCAACTACGCTCTGGCGTTCATCAAGTTATAGGTTTAAAAAAG
>CAJQHM010000101.1 GCA_905478195.1 uncultured Pseudomonadales bacterium | reverse complement strand
GGCTGCGATGTGGTGCTGAGCTGCGTTGGTAATGATGACGATGTGCGTCAGGTGCTCCTGGGTGAAGCTGGAGCGCTCGCGGCGATGCAGTCGGGCTCGCTGTTGGTCGATCACACAACGGCATCAGCTACGCTGGCTAGAGAGCTAAGTGCGGCAGCTGCCGCGCTGGGTGTTGGTTTTCTCGATGCGCCTGTGTCTGGCGGGCAAGCTGGTGCAGAGAATGGCGCATTGACGGTCATGGTGGGCGGTGAGGAAGCGCACTATGGGATTGCCAAGGGGGTGTTTGATGCCTACTCGAAATTTAGCAAGCTCCTGGGCCCGGCTGGCAGCGGCCAGCTTGCGAAGATGGTGAACCAGATATGTATCGCGGGTGTCGTGCAGGGTCTCGCTGAGGGGCTTAATTTTGCCAAGAACGCCGGGCTGGATGGCGAGGCGCTTATAGAGACTATCTCAAAAGGCGCTGCTGGTTCGTGGCAGATGGAGAACCGCTATAAGACCATGCTGGCGGATGAATATGATTTCGGCTTCGCCGTAGATTGGATGCGCAAGGACTTGGGGATAGCAATAAGTGAGGCACAAAACAACGGCTCGCAATTACCAGTCGCCCAATTGGTGGACAGTTTCTACGCCCAGATACAGGGCATGGGTGGCGGGCGCTGGGATACGTCCAGCCTGCTCGCCCGATACACCCGCAAATAATGCCAGTCCACAGTGGCGCTCTTCTTCGGGAGAGCCAATTCTAGTGCCCCTCGACGCGATTGTTACGCGGCGATAAGACCTAGCCAGTCTATCCTGCAACTCTGTCAATTAGCCGCTTTACTATTGATTCTTAGTCTTTAAACCTCTACCTTACAGCGTCTGAATACTTAACCCTTTGGGGGATAAAATGAGATCTATATCCATACTATTTTTAGCGCTATCGGCTATCTTCTCCGGCGTCGTAGCCGCGCAGGGCGCCGATTTTGAAGTGCCGCAAACCGAATACGGCCATCCTGATTTACAAGGCGTATGGAACTTCAGCTCCAGCACCCCGATGCAGCGCCCAGTGCGATTCGGCGAGCAGGAGTTTCTGACCCAAGAGCAGATTCAGGCTGCAGTGCAGAGGCAGCAAGCGGCAGCAGCGGCAGCAGATGCCGCAGCAGCGCGGCTTGTTGTAAACCCGGAAGCGCCAGCGGCCACAGATAACCCCGGTGGTTACAATGATTTCTGGTTTGAGAGTGCCGGCATTGGGGATACGGTCAGAACCTCACACATAGTACATCCTAGCAATGGGCGTATTCCTGCTGCAGTAGAAGGTGCGCAGAGGCAGTTCGGTGGTTTAGGTCCAGATATTCCTGGCACTCGCCCAGTTCGCTATGTGGTTGGCGGCATTGCGAAGGATGGCCCCGAAGACAGAGGTCTTTCCGAGCGTTGCATCGTTGGCTTCAACTCTGGTCCTCCCTTCACGCCCAGTCTGTATAACAACAATATTCAGATTTTTCAGAGCAAGGAAACTGCGGTTATCATGACTGAAATGATTCATGATGCACGCATCGTCACTCTGGGCGACAAGCCTGCTCTTAGTGACGACATTCGGTTGTGGTCTGGTGACTCTCGAGGTTGGTACGAAGGCAATACGCTGGTTGTGGAAACCAAAAACTTCAACGGGCTGCGTCAGACATTCTCCAGCACCGGCAATAATATGGACATGGTGCTAACCGAAAAATTCACTCGCACTGCATTCGATACGGTCGACTATGAATTCACTATCGATGATCCTGCTACGTTTACCGACAAGATCACCGCCATCGTTCCGATGACAAAGGTAGCAGGCCAGCTGTATGAATATGCGTGTCATGAAGGCAACTACGGTATGTTTAATATCTTGCGTGGAAAGCGTGTCGAAGAGCGGACTGAAAGTGAGAGTGGTGCGCAGTAGATTGTGTTGTGCTGGGAAACTCGCAAAAGATTTAACTAATAAAACTTTTTGAAAGATAAGAAAATAATCGAAGGGCAGTAAATGAAAACTCTAACTGAAAAATATGTAGCCAAGCTTGGACTTCTAACACTGGTAGGTCTTTTTTCAATCTCGCAGGCTGTGGCACAAAGTGGTGAAATACCACGTACACCGAGTGGCAAGCCGGATTTAAGTGGTATCTGGCAGGCGATGACCTCTGCTCACTACGATGTTGAGCCTCATGCTGCGGCGGAAGGTCCTCATCCTGGGTTGATGGGCGCTCATTCTGCAACGCCAGCGGGTCTTGGCATTGTCGAGGGCGGAAGAATTCCTTACAACGAGCAAGCTCGGCGTGTAAGAGATCAAAACAAGGCGAATGCTTTGGAAAATGATCCACTTACTAAGTGCTATATGCCAGGCGTTCCACGTGCGAACTATATGCCGTTTCCTTTTCAGATCGTGCAGTCCGAAGGCGTTATTCTGGTCGCCTATGAGTATGCTGAATCGAATCGCATAGTCTATGTCGATCAACCCGAGCTCGAGTCGCAGGTCGACGCATGGATGGGACATTCCAATGCGCATTGGGAAGGCGACACCCTGGTAGTTCGCGTGTCGGGCCAGATGCCTGATACCTGGTTCGATCGTTCCGGTAATCACCACAGCTACGAAATGGTGGTAGAAGAGCGTTGGACGCCAACGGGTGCCGATCATATTCAGTACGAGGCAACAATGACTGATCCAAATACCTTCACAGCCCCTTGGTCAATCAGTTTTCCTTTGTACCGTCACGTGGCTGACAATATGCAGTTACTCGAATTTAAGTGCGCTGAATTTTCAGAAGAATTTCTGTACGGCGAATGGCGTAAGCCAGGCACGCCTAGAGGCAATCCTCCTCAGTAGGGGTGGTTGAGTCTGTTTACACGAAAGGCCTGTGATTTCGATTGCGGGCCTTTTTTTATGGCCAACAGCGTGCAAGGTAATCAGCCGGGTTTTCTGTTTCCGCGGAAGCCAGCGGGCAATAAGTAAGAATTTAACAGCGGAATATCGAGACTGGCGCGGGCAGCTATTTCAGTCGCCATGAACGCTGACAATGTCCGTCAGGGGCTTTCTATCGATATCGGGTACTCTGGCACCTTTTTCCGGATAGCCCGTTACAATCACCATCAAAGGCTTCTCGGTGCTGGGTCGCTCTAGAATCTCATTCAGAAACTTCATCGGGCTCGGTGTGTGGGTCAGTGTGGCCAACCCGGCGTTATGGAGCCCGGCAATAAGTAAGCCGGTGGCAATGCTGGCGGACTCTGTCACATAGTAGTTCTTCTGCTTGTTACCCTCGCTATCGAGTTCGAATTTCTGCGCAAAGACCACAATCAGGTAAGGTGCATGCTCGAGAAACGGTTTCTCCGAGTCGGTGCCCAAGGGTGCTAAGGCATCCAGCCAATCCTGCGGTGCGCGAGACGTATAGAATTCTTCCTCCTCCACCTGTGCGGCCAATCGAATTTCGCGCTTGATAGCAGGGTCACTGACCAGGGCAAAGTGCCAGGGCTGTCTATTGGCTCCACTGGGAGCGCTTCCTGCTGCTGCCAGGCAGTCGTCGATTACGTCTCTGGAAACTGCTCTGGAGGAGAAGTCACGTACCGTTCTGCGTTTCTGCATGAGGGTATTGAATTCGGACGCACGAGATTTCATTTCTGATTCGGGTAACTCTTCGAACTTTAGATTGATAGTCTTGAGAGGCTGTGAAGTCATGGTCTTTCCGGTATGGCTAAAAAATTTGCGAGTATTCATTTATACCTGCTGTATCGGAGTGACACAATACCTGTGTTCCATCGTCGATTGGGCAGATCCTGTGGCTGGTGTATCAAAAACGCGCTAATCTATTGTTGCACCATGGCAGGCTAGGCAGTTGATTCTCTAGCTATTCATTTCATCTACTTTAAAACATTTCTCAGAGACGAATAATGCACCCTCGATCAATCTTACTTTCAATTTTAATGGGCCTAACTCTTAGCCTGCCTTTACATGCACAGAATGATTTCGTGTTCTGGCCCGACACCAACTATGACCCAGCCATCCCAACGATTGAAGAGGTGTTGGGGTATCAACCCGGAGAGCGAATTACTTGGCATCGTGACGTGATTCGTTATTTCCAGGCTTTGGCAGAAGCGGCACCGGATCGGGTTGAACTTATAGAGTATGCCCGCAGCTGGCAGGGGCGGGAGCTAATCTACGTTGTCATCTCCAGCGCACAGAACAGCGCGGATCTGATCGAGGCCAAGGCCAATATGCAGGCGCTTGCTGACCCCCGAATTACTAGCGAGTCTGTAGCCCAGAGAATAATCGAGGAGCAGCCAGCAGTTACCTGGCTGTCCTATGGTGTGCATGGTAACGAGATTTCCTCGACCGATGCGGCGATGTTAACCGCTTATCACCTGCTCGCGTCACGCTCCGATGAGCGCATAGATTCAATAATGGAAAATACGATTGTCGTCATAGACCCAATGCAAAATCCAGACGGTCGCGATCGCTTCATTCACAACTATGTTACCGCCGAGGGGCTAGTTCCGGATTCGGATCGGCTATCGGCGGAGCATGATGAACCTTGGCCGGGTGGCAGAACGAATCATTATCTCTTCGATATGAATCGAGATTGGTTCATCCAGACACAGCCCGAGACGCAAGGTAGAACCAAAGCGATGCTGGAGTGGTACCCAGTCGCCTATGTGGATGCACATGAGATGGGTTCGGATGGGACATACTTCTTTGCACCCGAAGCCATTCCCTATAACCCGCACCTTGCCGAGGCGCAGCGTTCTAGCCTGCAGTTGTTCGGGCGCAATAATGCGCGCTACTTTGATCAATTTGGCTTCGATTATTTCACCCGTGAGGTGTATGACGCTTTCTATCCCGGCTACGGTGCTAGCTGGCCATCCTATTTTGGCAGCATTGCGATGACCTATGAGCAGGCGTCCGCTCGTGGCCTTGTGGTTAGGCAATACGACGGTAACGAGCTGCATTATCGATACACGGTAAGGAACCATTTCGTTACCTCACTGGCGACCGCAGAAACAGTAGCCGAAAATAGAGAGAAATTTCTACAGGATTTTTATGACTATCGAGTAAGCGCTATCGAAGAAGGAGAAGATGAGGGTGTCAGAGCCTATATTCTGCCCGTGCAATCGGATCAGGCTGCTGCAAACAAACTCGCCGGTTTGTTGAGCAGGCAGGATGTGGAAGTACACCGCGCTTTGTCCTCGTTCAGCGCCTGTGGTGCGTCATATCAGGCAGGGTCCTATCTCATCCGAACCGATCAGCCGGCTAAGCGCTTCATTCGAACGCTGATGGATGTAGAAGTGGGCATGGAAACCGACTTTCTCGCTGAGCAGGAGAGGCGCCGCGCACGCAATCTCCCCGATGAGATCTACGATGTGACTGCCTGGTCTTTGCCGCTCATGATGAATGTGGACACGCACACCTGCGGGCGCATTCCCAGCGGTGACTTTGAGATCGTAGGAACCGACCTGGTTCAACCGGGTAGTGTGACCGGTGGGACTGCGAGCGTATCTTATCTCGTGCCCTGGGGTTCGGCGCCTGCAGTTAGATTTCTAGCGCGCGCGTTACGTGAGGGCTTGACGGTAAAGAGCAATGATAAGGCATTTATTAATATTGGTAATGCGTATCCTGCAGGAACGCTAATACTCGATATCGCAGATAATCCAGCATCAATTCATGCCACCGTTAAGCGAATATCCGAAGAGACAGGTGCTAACGTAGTCGCCGTAAATGATAGCTGGGTAACAGATGGGCCAAGTTTTGGCAGTGCGAATGTGGTGCGCTTTAACGAGCCGAAAATCGCGATGGCGTGGGACCAGCCCACGGCGGCATACAGTGCAGGGAATACCCGTTTCGTTATCGAGAGGCAATTCGACTTTCCGGTTACTCCGATTAGAGTAGACAACTTGCGCTCGGCAAACCTGAGTCGTTATCAAGTGCTTATATTGCCCCTAATGAATGGTGCAGGTTATAAATCTGTTCTAGGCGAGTCTGGAATAGAGAATATAAAGACGTGGGTAAGACAGGGCGGAGTTATTATTAGCTTAGGCAATGCCACGCGCTTTCTTGCGGATCCAGATGTTGACCTGCTTTCCATTAGGCGAGAAAGAGCCGTTCTCGATGAGAATGTTGAGGCAACAGAGAATGTAGAGGATGAGGAAGAGGCGTCAGTCGACGGGCAATACCTAACGTCCTTCGAGCAATATGACGCGCAAATTCATGCCTTAGAAAATTATCCGGACCCAGTCGCCGGTGTGTTAGTGCGGGCCGATGTGGATCAGGAGCACTGGCTCAGTGCCGGTGTAGCGCCGGTGCTCAATGTTTTGGTCAGAGGAAGTGATGTGTATACGCCGGTGAGACTGAGCGATGGCTTCAATGTGGCGCGTTTTCAGGGGCCAGACGACTTACTTGCCAGCGGCTATATCTGGGATGAGAATCGCAGACAGCTTGCCTACAAGCCATTCGTGGTGTCAGAGTCTTTTGGTGCGGGCGAAGTTATTGCCTTTACCCAAGATCCGACGGTTCGAGCTTATCTCGATGGTTTAAATGTCATGCTGATGAACGCGATTTTTCGAGGTTCGGCGCACGCCCGGCCAGTACGGTAGCACTCTATAAAATGGTAATGAGTGAGAAAGAAGCAAAGAGTGGGTAGGGCGCAATGCCACTACCCGCTTTCTTGATTTAGCGCTCTATGGTGTAGAGGCCGTTTACCGTATTGAAGGAATTGATCTCATCGATCAGGTCGAAGCCGCCGACAAAGGCATCGCCGGTATCCCCAGTGAAAACCCCGCCTAGATTTGCGTCTATTGAATTGCTAATTAAGCCAGAGTTATCGAATAGCTGACCGTTTACCGCGTTCAGATCGACTATGCCGTGTCGGACTGAACCATCGAATTCAATGGCCCAGGATTGATCATTCACCAGAATGTCTAAACTACCCTGGCTAATCGCTCCCGAGTCGAAATCGACCTGCATGCCGGCGATGACGTCCGAAATATCACCTGCGCTACCACTACCAATAAATGATGAGATGACGGTCGTGGAATAGTTGTGGCTGCCGGACAAGTTTGCGATTGATGTCGGATTAACCTGCGCTAAATAATCGCTAGTAGCAACCAGAACCAGTTCGTCGTCTACTCGAGTTACTAGCACAAAGTTGTCGTCGACCTGGTTGTCCCATCTACCCCAATCTACATTGTGGGTGTCGAAGTAGTATCTATTATCACGAGAAGCTCGTTGCTACAGCCATTTCGATATGAGGAGTTCCTAGGAGTCATCTAGCTAATAAGTCCGATAATGGCGGGCAGGCAGTCGGAAGCACCTGTTTTAGAAAGAAGCTCTTAAAACTCTTTATATATCTAGTAGCAAGTATTAGTGAGAATCAAAAGAAGTGGGTGCGATACTAGCGAATTGCAAAACTAGAGATTAGCACCTAAGTCTCCAGACTTTTGCTGTTGGTTATGGCTGCTTGTAAATAGAAGTAATTTGTAGGATTCGAAAAGTTTAAAAAGGATGTCGCCATCCTTTTTTCATTATCTTGCAAACTATTATTCTGCAGTAGTTTTTATGTCCATCACCTTATCGGGGTCGCCGCGGAAGATGATGTAGCTAATAGTGTCCGTCGTCATCTCATGCCAGCCATGTGGCATGCCCTTGGGGATGATGGCGATATCACCCGGCTTAACTTTCTGTAACACGCCGCCGCGAATCTCGCCGCGCTCCATCGGTCCTAGCAGTGAGCTATTGCTAGTCTGCTTATCGACAAATTCTCCGCCGGTTACCATCGTGCCTTCTCCCGCTACGATGTAGTAGATCTCATCGAGAGTAACATGAGCGATGCCGGTCTCCATGCCGTTGGCTTCGACCTTGCTACGCTGAACTACAGAGACTCCCATGTTCTCTTCGCCTACACCGATATGGCGCATGACGATATCGCTCACGGTTCTGCCTTCGGCCAGGTTCGCCAATCCCTGCGTCAGAGTCGCATCGACTTCCTCTTTGCTCATTATTGTCGAGCCGCCATCGTCGGCGGCACTGGTCACAAGATAGCAACAACTTACTGCCAGGGTGATTAGTAGCTTGGTATATTTATTCATATGAACTCCGGTGCCCATCGACTAGTTGCATTCGTTCTATTCGGCTTGAATTTCTGCTGCAATGCGCTGTACATCGTCCAGCACTCTGAGTAGGTTGCCGCTCCAAAGCATACCGATCTGTTCTTCGGTATAGCCTCTACGCACAAGCTCAATCGTGACGTTTGATGTCTCAGAGGCATCGTTCCAGCCGCTAATGCCGCCGCCACCATCGAAGTCGGAACTGATACCCACGTGTTCTAGCCCGATCAGATCTACCATGTAATCGATATGGTCGACTAAGTCGCTGACCCCAACCGGCGGTGCAATCGAGTCAACTTCCGCCTGAATACGCGGCTCTGCCAGCGCATTGATTTCATCCATGCGACTGCGATAGATCATTCGTTCTGTCTCGCTGAGGGCATTGATTTCAGGGAAGCTCAATACCTCCACACCTAGACTGGCAGCGATAGTTCCAATCAGATTGTCTAGCGCCTCTCTATGCGCTGTGTTCTTGTCTGCATTCAGATAGCTGCCGAACGCGACAGTTTGTACCACGCCACCATTTTCTTTAATGCGTAGTAACTGCTCATCATCAAGATTGCGGCTGTGTTCGCTGAGTGCGCGTGCGGAGGAATGGGAGGCAATAAGAGGCGCGCGGGTTAGATCCAGCATCTGCATGATGGCTTCTTTAGACGGGTGAGAGACATCGATCATGATCCCCCACCTGTTCATCTCGGCTATGGCTTCCTTGCCCATCCCGCTCAAGCCATTATGCAGCCAAACCTGATCTCGCTCGCCTGTATTGGAATCTGAAAATTGGCTATGTCCATTGTGCGCCAATGACATATAGCGGCCACCTCGCTCCTGAAAGTCTTTGATATTGGACATGTCCAGACCAACCGGATAGGCGTTTTCTACTCCTATCATGGCGACCTTCTTGCCGCCAGCTGTAATTCTTCTCACGTCATCGGAGTTGTAGGCAATCTCGATTTGATCTGGTGCTATTTCTTCGGCGAGTCGATGAATAGCATCAAACTTGTCGATGGCATTCGCGTAGGCAGCTGCATAGCCTTCGGAATCGAGCGTTGATTGCCCGGTGTAGACTATAAACCAGGCTACATCCAGTCCACCCTGTTCCATCTTCGGCAAATTTACTTGGGTATCTAGGTCAGATGTGTAGTTATTGTCTGGAGTGAAGTTGCTGGTATTGATGTCGGCATGGGTATCCAGTGTGATCACTCTCTCGTGTATACCCAGAGCGCGCTCAATCAATTGCTGCTCGGTCTCCATCGCAACAGCGGCAGGAGGCTGGGTGGATTGAGTGACGCTCTGGCTTGGGGCTGCCTCTTCGCTGCAGGCGGCTAATAACGCCGTAAGTAGAGATATCGCTGTGATTAACTTTAGTGACCTAAGTGGGGGAAGCATAGTTGTCGTGTCTCGTTGTGATTTGAATAGTGAACTACTTTTTGTGCGTCAGACCATGATGGGGCAAAGTGAAAGTCGGGCGATGATCTAGGCGCGGTCGTTGTTGCTGGCTTGCGTCTGTAAAACTAGCACTTAGAATCGCTCGATGACAACGGATTCACTAAAAATTGATTCAATCAAAGAGTTTCTCAGTACGATTTCCTTGTTTCTGGTGTATTTGGGAGACAAAGCAGGGGGTTTTGCTCGCCAAAGCGATGTTTTCTAGCTTTGAGGCGCGGTATCATGCTGTGAATACAGGGTGGCTATGCATTAACATGGGCGCCTAGAGAGATCCTGAAACTACTTAAATGCTAGAGGGCGAATCTGCCCAGTGCAACTATTTGAGAGCAATGTAATGAGTCATCAACCGTTAGTGAGTAAGACTTTTAAGAGCCTGGTATTTTTCCTCAGCTTGATACTGGTTTCCACGTCCTTTGCTGAAGGCGGCAGAACACCGCTGCGCGTCAAGAATGGCATTGTAACCAGTGCATCGAAGATAGCTTCGGAAGCAGGAGTGGCTGCGCTCAAGCAGGGCGGGAATGCCGTTGATGCAGCCGTTGCTACGGCCTTTGCGCTGGCAGTAACGTGGCCTAGCGCCGGTAACATCGGTGGCGGCGGATTCCTGGTCTACCACGGTGATGATGGTCACGCGACTACCTTCGATTTCCGAGAGAAGGCGCCTCTTGCCGCTACTGAGCGCATGTATCTGGGCCTCGATGGCAACGTAATAGATAATTCCAATCACATCGGGCCACTGGCAGTAGGCGTACCCGGCACTGTTGCCGGTCTGTGGAAGGCGCATCAGGAGCTGGGCAGTCTGCCTTGGGCCGATCTTGTCGCCCCGGCGGTTCGACTGGCGCGTGACGGTATTCCTGTTAGTTATTCTCTGTATACAGGCTTTGCGAGAAGTAAGGCACGTTTCGATCAGTACCCTTCTTCAGCTGCCAAATTTTTCAAGGCAGATGGTTCTCTCTACGAGCTTGGTGAAACCTGGCGTCAGCCAGATTTAGCCCATACTCTGGAACTCATTCAGAACAATGGTGCCGATGGATTCTATAAAGGAGAGAACGCCGAGCGGCTTGCAGGTTTTATGGCTGACATTGGCGGCATCATCACAGAACAAGATTTACTGAAGTATGAAGCTCAAGAGCGTGAGCCGATTCGTGGCACCTACAGAGGCTATGACATAGTCAGTATGCCACCTCCGAGTTCTGGCGGTGTAGCCTTGGTAGAGATGCTTAATATTCTAGAGGGGTTCGATCTGGCGGATATGGGGCACAACTCCGCGGATTATCTGCATGTTCTTACCGAAGCTATGCGTCGCGCCTATGCCGACCGCGCGCAGCATCTCGGCGATCCTGACTTCAACGAGGGAATGCCGCTGCAGCGATTAATGGATAAAGACTATGCCGAGACGCTGCGTGCTTCTATCGATATGGGTAAGGCTTCTGAGAGCAGCCCTGAAGATTTTGCGCAGATGTATGAGAGCGAAGAAACGACGCACTTCTCAGTCGTTGATAAAGACGGGAATATGGTCAGCATGACCTACACGCTGGAGTTCGGCTACGGCTCGGCGATTGTAGTTGAGGGCGGTGGATATCTGCTCAACAACGAACTTGGCGATTTTAATGCAGTGCCAGGTGTCACCAATTCGCGCGGCCTAATCGGTACGCCTCCGAACCTGATTGCTCCGGAGAAGCGTCCTCTGTCTAGTATGACGCCGACGATTGTAGCTAAGGACGGTAAGCCTGTGTTCACTGCGGGTAGTCCGGGCGGCAAAACAATTATCAATACGACTATGCAATTGATACTCAATGTCATCGATCATGAAATGAATATTGCGCAGTCTGTAGAGGCGGGGCGCATACACCATCAATGGCTGCCCGACGTAACCAGTATGGAAGCGGGTGCATTATCGCCAGATACGATACGCCTGTATGAAGAGAAGGGGCATCGACTAACCGAACGCGGCGGGCAGGGAGCGGCAATGGCTGTGTATCACGATCGCGCGAACGGATTGTTTGAGGGTGCGGCAGATTCACGTCGCGGTGACGGCGGTGCAGCAGGCTACTAAGCTCAGCCATCAATAACTAGCTTGGACTTTTCTAAAATGCCTCGACTCTTGTCGGGGCATTTTTTTGGGATGGTGTTTCTGACATTTTTTGGGATTGAACGGTCTTGGGGTTTTTCTGAGTTCACTTAATTCCCGGGAATG
>CAJQHM010000100.1 GCA_905478195.1 uncultured Pseudomonadales bacterium | reverse complement strand
GGCGTATTGCTTCATAGCTGACTGCGATATCCCGCTCTGCGAGCAAGTCCTCTACGTCACGGTGACTCAAGTTGAACCGATGATAGAGCCACACGGAATATTGAATGATTTCAGGCGGGAATCTGTGGCGTTGGTACATTTTCGAATGGGTCATAGACCGGATCCTGACAGATTGAGAGTTAACTTGTCAGTACCGTGTGGTGCCCAGAAGAGGACTTGAACCTCCACGCCCTTGCGAGCACTAGCACCTGAAGCTAGCGTGTCTACCAATTCCACCACCTGGGCATAATCTTAGATGGGTCGGTCTTTTGACCGGAGCGCAACTTTAGCGAGAGCCGCGGGGCCTGTCAACAATTGGGGGCAGAGTAAAAATACAGTGTCTTCGAGGATGTTTGTGCTCTCTGGCCGAAGAGGAGTTGATAGAAATCGCATTAGGGCGATTTCAACCCCTGCGGGGCGCCTTGTGAAGCGGGCGTCCAAATTGCCCCACTAGTAGCAAGCCTCTAAAGCCTAGTCTGGGAAGCGTCTCCTGTCACAGACAAGTCACAGCGCAGGGTGTATGATAGACACTTCCTAATTACAGTACTCATATTAATGTCAAAAACCAGCAACACTAAAGATCCCTTCGCTCAGCGCGAAGCTGAAAACTACGCCAATCCCATCCCCAGCCGGGAATACATCATTCAAACCCTAGAGCAGATCGGTGAGCCTATTGGCCATCCGGAACTCTGCGCGCACCTGAAGCTTAGCGATGAAGAGCCTGTAGAGGCGGTGCGTAGGCGCCTGATCGCGATGAGCCGCGACGGCCAGATCATCAGCAACCGACGTGGCCTGTTTGGGCTCGCCGCACACATGGATCTGCTTAAAGGGCGTATACAGGGCAACAAGGACGGCTACGGCTTCTTTATTCCCGAGGACGGCTCCGGCGATATGTTCCTTGGCGCGCGCGAGATGGAGAGACTATTCGATGGCGATGAGGTACTCGCCAGGCACTCCGGCTTCGATAACCGCGGCCGCCGCGAAGGCATGGTCGTCGAGATACTGAAGCGTCGTTTTGAGCAGATAGTGGGCCGCTACTACCGCGAATCGGGATTTGGAATTTTGGTTCCCGATAGCAAGCGGGTGGCTCATGAGATTCTAATTCCCGATCAACAGGCCGGCAATGCGCAGGACGGCCAGTTTGTCGTTGCAGAGATAACCGAGTATCCCAGTAAGCGTCGTAAGGCGATTGCCAAGATCGTCGAAGTCCTGGGCGATAGCACCACGCCAGGGCTGGAGATCGATGTCGCCGTGCGCAGTCATGATATTCCCCATATCTGGCCGGAAGAGGTTGAGCAAGAGACGGCGCGTTACTCCGAAGAGATCAGCGAGCAGGATCTTGCGGGTCGCGCAGACCTGCGTGACGTGCCATTCGTTACGATCGATGGTGAAGACGCAAAGGATTTCGATGATGCCGTGTATGCGCGTCGGGAGCCCGGAGGGGGTTGGACCCTGTTTGTGGCAATTGCCGACGTCTCTCACTATGTGAAGATAGGCAGTGCCCTGGACGAAGAAGCAATTACCCGTGCAACCTCTGTCTACTTTCCTGGTCACGTGATTCCGATGTTGCCGGAAAAATTATCTAACGGTCTGTGCTCATTGAAGCCAAGGGTCGACCGTCTGACAATGGTCTGCGAAATGACAATCGCCGCTAGCGGCGAGATGACCGATTACAATTTCTATGAGGCGATGATTCATTCTCATGCGAGAATGACCTACAACGAAGTCTCCGACATTATCGAGTTGGCAGAGACGGATGCGCAGAAGAGCATACAGAACACCTTAAGAAAGCGTCATGAGTCACTCATTGACGATTTCGAGAATCTATATTCCCTTTTCCATGCGCTTAAGGCGGTTAGAGAAAGCCGCGGCGCCATGGACTTCGATTCGACAGAGACCCGCATCGTATTCGGTGAGGACAGAAAGATTCGGGAGATCGTGCCAGTGGTGCGCAACGATGCTCATCGCATCATTGAAGAATGCATGCTCTGTGCAAATGTAGCGGCGGCAAGCCTCCTGGAGGAGTCCAAGCTACCCGCGTTATATCGCGTACATGAAGGCCCTAATCCAACCAAGCTCGAGAACCTGCGATTATTTCTCAAAGAGTTGGATTTGCACCTGCCCGGCGGAGACAAGCCGGAACCGGCGGATTATCAGTACGTTCTAAAGCAGATGGCGGGTCGCCCCGATCGAATACTGCTGCAGACGATGCTGATACGCTCGCTGATGCAGGCTGTATATCAGCCAGAAAATCTAGGCCACTTTGGTCTTGGCTTCGAGGCCTACGCGCATTTCACTTCCCCTATACGTCGTTATCCTGACCTGTTGGTGCATCGTGCAATTCGTTCTCTGATTCGCGGTAAGCCCTGCGCCCATACGAAGAAGCACAGCGGTGCGGCGGACTTGGCCCGAAAGAATATCTACCCCTATGATCTGAAAGACATGATCCAGTTCGGCGAGAACTGTTCGACCGCTGAGCGTCGCGCTGATGCCGCTAGCTATAGCGTCATCGATGCGCTGAAGTGCGAGTACATGCAGGACCGTGTTGGTGATGAGTTTGTAGGTACCGTTACCTCGGTTACCAGCTTCGGATTGTTTGTCGAGTTGAACGACATCTATGTTGAAGGCTTGGTGCACATCAGCGAACTGAGTAACGACTACTACCATTTCGATCCCGTGCATCATTGTCTGACCGGTGAGCGCAGCCAGAAAACCTATCGCCTGGGCGACAGCGTGGAAGTAAAAGTAGTAAGGGTAGACCTCGACGACAAGAAGATCGATCTGCAAATGATAGGCTTGAAACAGGCGGCCAAGCGAGCTGGCAAATCAAAGCCGTCCGATTCGAAAAAGATTAAAGGTAAACATGGTAAGAAGGCGGGCCCGTCAAAAAATGCAAAGGACGGCAAGGCCTCGAAGAAGCCAAAGCACAAGAAGCGCTCGGCGAAATCTGAACCGGATACCCGAGGTGGAAGTGCTAAAGCCCCAAAAAAGAAGAAGGCGACTGAGAAAAACAGTGCAGCAGCCGCGCCAGGCAAGAAGTCCAAGTCCAGGCGCAGAAAGAAGCCGAATGCCAAGCCTCGCGCTTAAGCTATCAATCTATTGAGTAGAAAAGACTGTAATGAGCAGCAAGCAAGACAATCAGGAAAAGGTCATCGGCATTCATGCTGTCTCGGAGTTGCTAAGCCAGAGCCCCGGCTCGGTGAGCCAATTACTCATTCAGTCAGGAAGAAACGACAGGCGTATTAACCAGGTTCGCGATCTGGCGAGCGCCGCCAATATTGCTATTCGCGAGATGAGCAAGGAAGCCTTCGAGAAAGACTTCGATGGTGTGCATCAGGGCGTCGCCGCGATAGCCGAATTCGAAAACAGCGTGTTGTCGGAAAAGAGTCTCTTCGAGCTGCTGCAGGGCCTCGATCATCCCCCTTTGTTACTCGTTCTGGATGGTGTTACCGATCCGCATAATTTAGGCGCCTGTCTGCGTAGCGCAGATGCCGCCGGTGTCGATGCGGTGATCATCCCCAAAGATAAGTCCGTAGGGTTGAATGGGACGGTACGCAAGGTTGCCTGCGGAGCCGCAGAAACGGTAAATCTTGCTTCGGTGACCAATCTGGCCCGTTGTCTGGATAAACTGAAGGAGCAGGGTATCTGGTTGGTGGGTGCAGCGGATCAAGCGGAAAGCTCCCTCTATGAGCAGGAACTGGATGGGCCAATAGCATTGGTCATGGGCTCTGAGGGCAGTGGTCTGCGCCGCCTGACCAAGGAATGCTGCGATTTTCTGGTTTCAATACCCATGGCCGGCGCCCTAAGCAGTCTGAATGTGTCAGTCGCTACCGGCGTTTGCCTGTATGAGGCCAGGCGCCAGCGGATTCTGAAGGAGTAGGCGGTGGGGGGTGCTAGGTCTGTTTGAAGGCGCTGCGTCTTCACAGATCATGCATCAGCCCCACATTGGGCTCGTTAAAGCTTGCATCCCACCCCCAGTTTCCCTAGAATTCCCCCTCTTTTTTACCTGCGGGACTAGTTTCTGCAGCTACATAACTCCTTGTCTTACCACGCACATCAGTGATCGCTGGAAGGCATTAACCCAGAAGGAGTCTCTATGAGACACTATGAAGTCGTATTCTTGGTGCATCCCGACCAGTCCGAACAGGTCCCAGGGATGATCGAGCGCTATACCCAGCTGATGGCCGATAGCGGTGGCCAAATTCACCGATTGGAAGACTGGGGCAGACGCCAACTCGCCTACCCAATAAACAAGGTTCACAAAGCGCACTATGTACTCCTCAACATCGAGTGCAATGGCGAGGCTTTGGAAGAACTTACTACTCTATTTCGCTTCAATGATGCGGTTCTACGCAACTTGGTCATCAAGGCCAAGGCGCCTGTTACTGAGGAATCACTGATTCTGAAAGGCGAGCGCGAAGGCAAAGAGCGCAAGCAGCGTGCCGAGCAGAAGCGCAAGATGGAAGACGATGCAGCCGCCGCCTCGGCAGCAGCTAGAGCAGCAGCGGCAGAAGCCGCAGAAACTGAGGAAACACCTGCAGAAGAGGCAGCCGCTGAAGAAGCAGCACCAGCCGAAGAAGTCGCCGCGACTGAAGCACCTGCTGAAGAAGCCGCCGCGACTGAGGCACCTGCTGAAGAAGAGTCGAAGGACTAAGCCACGGCTGGTTCCCACGCTTTTCTTGAAAAGAATTTTCCTAGAAGGAATAGAGACAGAAAGACAGGATAAATATTATGGCTCGTTATTTTCGTAGACGTAAATTCTGCAAATTTACTGCAGAAGGCACAGTACAAATCGATTACAAAGATCTAGAGACTCTGAAGGCTTATGTTTCTGAGACGGGTAAGATCGTCCCAAGCAGAATCACAGGCACGAAGGCTAGATATCAGCGTCAGCTCGCTACAGCTATTAAGCGTGCTCGTTACTTGGCACTTATCCCTTACACGGATAGTCATCAAGTTTAAAAGGTTATAAGCATGCGCGGCCTTGCTGAATTCGTAATGAAGGGACGCAAGCAGGCCATCATGGCAGTGCTGCTGCTAGGTCTGATACCGCTGTTAAACCTTCTAAGTCCGGTACTTGTCGGCTTAGTTGTGTTGCGTAAGGGCTTTCAAGAAGCCGTGCAGGTTTTGGTTTGGGCCATTCTCCCGATAGGGGGATGGGCTCTGGCAGGCGATCCGGTTCCTCTTATCATGTTGTTGGGAATTACCGGGTTGGCAGGACTACTGAGATCATCAGAGTCTTGGGAATTTACCCTGCTGGCCGCAATCGCCGTTGGCGTCTGCGTAGAGATTTATTTGCGTTTGCAACCGGCAGTGTTGGATTTGATCTTTCTTCAGATGCAGCCCTACTTCGAAGCAAACGCTATTCAGGGCGAGCAGCTAGATGCGCTGAGAGATGTAATGACAAGCTTTATGGGCGCGGTCTACATGTTTCTTTCTATAATCTTGCTGATGTTAGCTCGCTGGATGCAGGCGGCATTGTTCAATCCGGGTGGATTTCAGAAAGAATTCCATGGGCTTCGGGTAGAGCAGAAAGTAGCGCTGATCCTTGTCAGCTGCATGATGCTGGCGAATTTTGAGATACTCATCCCGCAAACGTGGATGTTGTATTTGGTTTTACCGCTGATGTTTTCAGGCATTGCCTTAATACATGCGGTGGTGGCGGCGAAGAAGTTATCGAGCCTCTGGTTAGCTGTTCTGTATGCGCTAATCGTGTTGCCGCTAATAGCTAACCTGGTAGTACTACTGGCTCTTCTAGACAGTTGGTACGATTTTAGAACGCGCCTTACTAAGTCGGCGTAAATAGAATAAGACACTGCGTAGTCAGGGTCAGAAAAGAATTTGAGATGAGGAAGAACCAATGAACGTTATCTTGCTTGAAAAAATGGCGAACCTGGGTGACATCGGCGATACCGCTACTGTGAAATCCGGATTTGCGCGCAATTTCTTGTTCCCTAAGGGAAAAGCGATTCCAGCGTCAAAAACTAATCTAGCTGAGTTCGAAGGCCGCAGAGCAGAGCTAATGGCTGCCCATAATGCGAATGTTGCCGCAGCGCAGAAGCGTCACGCAGTTGTCGATGGCGCGGCGCTTAGCCTGCAGGTTAATGCCAGCGACGAAGGCAAGCTTTTCGGCTCCGTTGGTACGCAGAATATTGCCGACGCGCTAAACGAGCAGTGTGGTTCTCAGATCGTTAAGGCTGAAGTGCTTCTTCCCAACGGCGTTATTCGCGAGTTAGGCAACTACGAAGTCGCATTGGATCTGGGCTACGAAGTGACCGCTACAATCACTCTGGCCGTGCAGGGCCTGGATGCCGCAGCGGGCGTCAGCGATGACGGTAACCTGATCGAAGAGATCATCGAAGCCGAGGCTGCAGAAGAAGCAGCTGAAGAAGCGGCCGAAGCGGATGCAAAGGAAGATTAGGATCTAGTCTTCAGGGCCGTTTTCTGTCCTTGACCTTGTAATCTTCATAGAGCACCATCTGTGCATTCAGGTGGTGTTTTTTTTCGCCAAATTTTCCAAGCAAAAATAGAATTTACGCATGTCTTTTGATAATTCCCAGAACCGTGAAATCAGCAATGTTGCCGCATTGAAGGTGCCTCCTCATTCGGTTGATGCAGAGCAGGCGGTATTGGGCGGTCTGATGCTAGACAATACCGAATGGGACAATCTGGCGGATGTATTGTTGCCCGAGGATTTCTACCGTCCCGAGCATCAAATTATCTTCCGCGTCATGTCGCTGCAGAGCGAAGCCAATAGTCCTATCGATGTCGTGACACTGGTGGAGTCTCTCAATAGCCTGAATGAGTTGGAGGGTGCTGGCGGCGTCGAATACCTCAGTGAATTGACAGACAACGCCAGAGGAACGGCGAATATCCATGCCTATGCTGAAATTATCCGTGAGCGCGCAATCCTGCGCCGCCTGATCAGTGTCGCCAACGGTATCGCCAACAGTGG
The DNA here is from genome assembly GCA_905478195.1 of uncultured Pseudomonadales bacterium. Taxonomy (GTDB): domain Bacteria; phylum Pseudomonadota; class Gammaproteobacteria; order Pseudomonadales; family Pseudohongiellaceae; genus UBA9145. Next base: position 8,816 of record CAJQHM010000100.1, on the reverse strand, counting down.
GTACAACACAGGCGGCAAGAAGGCTGCGGCGGTATTGGATGAGGCGGAGCAGCAGGTCTTTAATATCGCAGACGAGCGTCCCCAGGATCAGGGCCCGATTCCTATTAATCCCCTGTTGGGCAAGGCAGTCGATAGAATCGACGAACTTGCCGGTTTGGACGGGAGTCTGACAGGCCTCTCCACGGGCTATACAGACCTCGATGAGATGACTTCGGGTTGGCAGAAATCGGATCTTATTATCGTCGCTGGAAGACCTTCTATGGGTAAGACGGCGTTCGCCATGAACTTGGTTGAGAATGCGGTTTTGCACACAGACAAGCCGGTGCTGGTATTCAGCCTGGAGATGCCGGCACAGAGCCTGATCTTTCGTATGTTGTCCTCCATCGGCAAGATCGATCAGACGAAACTGCGTACCGGGCAATTGACCGAAGAAGATTGGCCTGGTTTCAATAGCGCCGTGGCAAAACTCAAGGATCGCCCACTATTCATCGATGACAGCGCCGGGCTTAGCCCGATGGAGATGCGTGCCCGTGCCCGCCGAATAGTGCGCGAACATGGCAGCCTCGGTATGGTAGTTGTTGACTACTTACAGCTAATGCAGATCAAGGGCTTTGGAGATAATCGTGTCGGTGAAATTTCAGAAATTTCACGTTCCTTGAAGCTATTGGCGCGCGAGTTCGAGTGTCCGGTGATTGCCCTGTCGCAGCTCAACCGAGGCCTGGAACAACGACCCAACAAGCGCCCGGTGATGTCAGACCTGCGTGAATCTGGAGCGATCGAGCAGGATGCTGATATCATTTCCTTCATCTACCGGGACGAGGTCTACAACGAAGACTCGCCGGACAAGGGTATCGCCGAGGTGATTATCGGCAAGCAGCGTAACGGCCCTATTGGGACGGTAAAGCTTAGCTTCGTTGGTAAGTACACTCGCTTCGAAAATCATGCACAACCGAGGTACGACGACAGCTACACCCATGGATAGCCACACCGCCACTGATCAGGATCGATCATGACTGAGTCCTTCCCAAGAGCTTGGGCCACAATAGACCTTCGTGCACTCAAGAAGAATCTCTCACAGGTAAGTGTTCACAGTCCTGAAGCACAGATAATTCCTGTTATAAAAGCAAATGCCTACGGCCACGGCGTCGAACAAGTTGCATTAGCGCTAAAGTCCTCACACAAGAAATTCGCCGCCCTCGCCGTGGCATCGCTGGAAGAAGCCATGGAGCTTCGAACCCTTGGCATCAGCACACCGGTCCTTCTACTCCAAGGCTTTCGCAATCGAGAAGAAATGGAGCTCTGTCTCAATCATAAGATAGAGCCGGTGGTGCATTCGATGTACCAGTTTGAGCATATACAGAAATATTTGCAGACGGAGATTCTCTCCGGTGTCGGCAGGGTCTGGGTGAAGTTCAACAGCGGTATGAATCGACTCGGGCTGAATAAAGAACAAGCCCTGCAAGTCTATGGCGATCTGCACAGGCATCCCGAGACCGAGGTAGTGCTTATGTCTCATCTTGCCAGCGCCGATGAACTCGATAATCCAGCAGCGATAGATTTCACTCAGCGTCAGATCGAGGAATTCGATGCGCTCAGACAGCAGATAGCAGAATCGACTCAGGGTCCGGTGCAGGGCAGCCTCGCTGCGTCTTCGGGTATCTTGGAGTTACCTCAGACTCATCATCAGTTCGTGCGTCCGGGTTTCATGCTCTATGGCGCGTCTCCCTTCGCCAGTCGTAGCGCCGAGGAGATTGGGCTGCAGCCCGTCATGACACTCAGCGCCAGAATCATCGCCATTAATGATGTCTATGCGGGTGCAACGATTGGCTATGGTGCTACCTATCGTTGTAAACAGAATACCCGTGTGGGCATTGTCTCTATCGGTTATGCAGATGGCTATCCACGCTCGGCTAAGAATGGCACGCCGGTTGTGGTGAAGTGCCAAGGCGGCCCGAGACGCACAGGGCTGCTGGGGCGTGTGTCGATGGACATGCTGGCGATCGACCTGACGGGTATGGAGTCGGTTAAGATTGCCGACGAAGTTGTGCTTTGGGGGCGCGATCTCCCGGCAGACGAAGTGGCTCGCAGCGCAGACACGATCTCTTACGAACTCTTCTGTAAGGTCACGAAGCGGGTAGAGTTTGTCTATACTGACTAGTAGCGTACCGAGACTCTACCGTGGCCAGATATCGACTAGTCGAATCAAGAAGCAATAATTGAAAAACTCTTATGTCAAAAAATAAAATCGCATTCGTCTGCACAGACTGTGGCACCGAGCATGGCCAGTGGCAGGGGCAATGTGCCTCCTGCAAGGCGTGGAATACTCTGTCGCAGATAAATCTGGGCAATGCCGGCAGTAGCTCTCCCGTGACTAAGGCCGATTTCCGCAAGCAGGGTTATTCCGGCGAAAAATCCAATGTGCAGAATCTTTCCGATATCGATCTAGAGGCGCTTCCTCGATTTAGCAGCACTATCGACGAGATGGATCGCGTCCTGGGTGGCGGTCTCGTGCCCGGTTCCGCGATCCTGATAGGCGGAAACCCCGGCGCGGGAAAGAGTACGCTACTGCTGCAGATCATGTGTCTGCTAGCGGATTCGGGAAAGCCGGCGCTGTATGTAACCGGTGAAGAGTCTTTACAGCAGGTAGGCATGCGCGCGAAGCGCCTGAACCTGCCCGAGAAGAATCTGAAGATGTTGGCTGAGACCAATGTTGAGGCGATCTGCAAGGCGGCACAGGAACATCGGCCGCAGCTATTGGTAGTAGATTCGATTCAGGTCATGCACAGCGGCGATGTCGCGTCGGCACCTGGCAGTGTTTCTCAGGTAAGGGAATGCGCCGCCTATCTGATTCAGTATGCAAAGCAGACGAACACGGTTCTGTTTCTTGTGGGTCATGTCACCAAGGAAGGAAACCTCGCTGGCCCAAAAGTGTTAGAACATATGATCGATTGCTTCATCATGTTAGAGGGCGGCAACGACAGCAAATATAGAATCCTCCGAGGGCAGAAGAATCGTTTCGGTGCGGTGAATGAGTTGGGTGTGTTCGCCATGACCGAGACTGGTCTGAAAGAGGTGAAGAACCCTTCGGCAATTTTTCTTGCGCGTACCGAGGAAGACACACCGGGCTCGATAGTGATGGTGTTATGGGAAGGGACCCGACCCCTCTTAGTCGAGATTCAGGCGCTGGTCGATGGCAGTCAACTGGGCAATCCGCGCCGCGTGGCCGTCGGCCTGGAACAGAATCGTCTGGCTATGCTGCTTGCCGTGCTACATCGCCATGGCGGGCTCTATATGGCAGACCAGGATGTCTTCGTTAACGTGGTGGGTGGCGTCAAGGTCACCGAGACCAGCGCCGACCTCGCGCTGCTGCTCGCCATCGTCTCAAGTTTCCAGGATAAATCGCTGCCCAAAGATCTGGTCGTTTTCGGCGAGATTGGGCTTGCCGGCGAGATTCGACCGGTGCCCGGTGGACAGGAGCGCCTGCAAGAGGCGGCGAAACATGGCTTTACTCGAGCCATCGTACCGAAGGCGAATGCCCCGAAGAACAAGATCGCCGGCCTTGAAGTGATTGGCGTCAGCAAGATCGCGCAAGCCCTCGAGGCGATCTAATAGCAACTAGTCAGGCGCTCTATCGAAATCGGCTCTGATCGTGCGGGCGGCCAGGTAGTAGTGCAGGGCGCACCAGCAATTTACCATTACCGTAACCGACATCGCATAGCGCAGGGCATCAGTCCCAAGGCTCGGTGTCAGATAGTCGCTGACAAATCCGGTGAGCATTGGGCCTAGTCCTAGGCCAATCAAATTTAACATGAACAATAAAATTGCCGATGCCATCGCACGCATGCGAATGCCGACAAGAAAATGTGTCGATGCGATACAGGGTGCGAGATACCAGCCGCCGCAGAAAACTGGCAGCAGATAGGAGAACGCCGCCGTTACGCCTGTAGGCATTAGGAGAAAGGTGATCAGGGCGAAGGGTATGGCCAGTACCGTGGAGATAAAGGGAATCCAGACATACCAGGCCTTGTCGCCGGTCTTGTTGCTGATGCGATCTGACATCCAGCCTCCGAAGAAGGTGCCTGCCAAGCCGCCTATGCCGGCAATCAGGCCGTAGTACCAGCCTACATCGATGATAGGCATGTCGTGCACGCGGCCAAGAAATAGGGGCATGAAATTACCAACGCCATAGGTGACGAAGGCATGCAGCGCGCAGGCAAAGGAGAGATGGCGAAAGGATTTTCTATCCCAAAGAAACTTCAATACACGCAAGAAGCCGGGAGGCGCCACATCTTTGCGTGACTCGGCCATTCCTCTAGGTGGTTCTTTGATAACAAATCTGACAAGCGCTGCTAGAAAGATGCCCGGTATGGCAACAACAACAAATGCTGTGCGCCAGTCAAAATAACGTACCAGATAGGCGCCGCCTACGGTGCCAACTAAGATTCCGCCATAGACGCCCAGAGAGTAGATTGACAGGGCGGTGGCTCTTTGATTCGCGGGGAAAATATCTGAGACGATGGAATGCGCGGGAGGCGAGCCGCCGGCTTCACCCACACCCACGCCGAAGCGGGCCATAAACAATTGGGCAAAGTTTTGTGCGGCACCACATACTGCAGTCATCACACTCCATATGGTGATTGAGATGGCAATGATGTTGCGGCGGTTGCTGATATCTGCCAGACGTGCAATTGGAATACCTAGCGTTGTGTAGATCAGGGCAAAGGCCAGGCCCGATAACATGCCAAACTGACCATCGCTGATCTGTAGGTCTTCGATAATGAACTGAGCGAGAACATTGATGACCTGCCTGTCTACGAAATTAGAGACATAGGCAGCGGTTAGAATCCCAAGAACCAGATAGCGGTAGTAGGGGTTCTGATAGGCCTTGGCCGCCGCCGCTAGCTGCGGGGATGAATGGGTTGCGTTGTTTTGTGTAGAGTCTACAGAGTCATTCTCGGTGTTCGCAGTCATTCGCTGTCCTCAACGTTATTATTTTTCATCGAGCAATTATTAGTCTGACCTGCTTTCGTGCCTATTGATCGCCAGGCCCTTGATCTAGCAGCATAAGAACACTTATTCCGCTGCCAGTCTACGGATAAGTATCGCGCTTAGTTTTGCTCGCTCGACCAGCGAGCTAACCCTGCCTTGCTCTCTGTTAGAGTGAGCGCCGGTTCCTGCGCTACCTAGGGAATCCAGAGTAGGCAGGCCGACTGACTGCGTCAGCGAGCCATCGGTTCCTCCGCCAGAATCGCCAACGCCTAGCTCCTGTCCAAGGAGACGACCGATGGCGATGGTCTTGTTGAGCAGGTAATCCGATTCTGGCGTGGCTATCTTTGCCGGGCGATGTAGATTGGTCCAGCTCTCGGTAGTGAGTTCTCCCGAATCTACCGGATAGCTGTAGACATTGCCGAATATTTCTTCGAACTGCGCCACGGCATCAGTGCCTTGTTCCGCCTCAGGATAACGCAGGTCGATCAGAGCCTCGGCACAGGGCGCGATAGTATTTCGCGCTTCGCCGCCACTGATCACGCCCACGTTAACCGTTACTCCGGTCTCGTAGTCGGTAATGTTTTCTATCTGTACGATCTTGTAGGCAAGTTCTTTGATGGCCGAGCGGCCTTGCTCGTGGGCGCCACCGGCGTGAGAAGCCTTGCCATGCACAACGAAACGCGCCTGCCCCAAGCCTTTACGCTCACGTGTCAGTCGATTGTTGCCAGACGATTCATAGACCAGCCCCCAGTCATGGGCAGCGGCCTGTTCTTCCAGATATTTGCGCGAAGAAAGTGAACCTATCTCCTCATCGCTATTAAGTAGCACGCTAATAGATTTGTCTTGTAACTGCCCGGCTTCGTTGAGTGCCTTAAGGGCATACAGCATCACTACCAGGCCACCCTTCATATCGGAGACGCCGGGTCCGTACATCGTGTCTCCCTCGCGACTAAACTCCTGAAAGGGGCTGTCCGGGGGAAACACCGTGTCGAGATGGCCCATCATCAGAAGCCGTGATCCACTGCCACTCTTGCTTGCCAGGACATGATCAGCGACATCGATATTGTAGTCACTGCCCGGGCAGCTAGGCATCTCGATGACTTCACCTGGCATCGTCGAAATAGAAAAACCAAGTTGTCGCAGCTCCGTGCTGAATATCGAAGCGAGCTCATCGACTCCGGCCTTGTTGAGGCTGCCGGAGTTGATGTTGGTGATACGCTCTACTAAGTCGAGCATATTGTCTTCCTGAGAATCCAGCCAGCTTGTTAACTCAAGTTCTTCCGAATCGAGTGATGGCTCTACAGTGTCCTGCGCATGGGTGGAAAACGTACAGAGGATTAGGCTGAGCAAGAGTAGAGAATATTTGCTTGGTTTCATTGCGTTTGTCTCGTCTAGATTGTTTGATTATTCAGTTGTCTTAATGTCGCGCCCTTCCTTTTTCGCAGAGGGTGGCAGCACTGTGACCTTGGCGATCGCTCGCTCCGGGTCTGTTTTCCAGAAGCCGCCGCCTCGGTCTGGGTAGACTTCACTCATCACCGAGCTGCTGATTCCAAGCTCGTCAATGGGGGCAATCGGCATCCATGGCAGCGAGAAGATAAAGTAGCACGCCTATGCAGAGCCTTACCATAATCCGTTACCTGGTCTGCTGTGAGCTGAGGAGAAAAGTAATGCGGCGTCTAGAAATTATTTCGGCGAATATCCAAAGTAATGCCGGCCTGTTATGAGACTCCGAGATATCCCAACCCCTGCTTGTGTTGTAATTGGCTGTGACAGTGTTCATACTCATTCGCCCATGAAAAGTGACGAAAATCCAATACTACGCATCACCGGTCTGAATAAATTTTATTCTGGTGGCTTTCAGGCGCTCAAAGATATCAATCTGCAGATCGAGAAAGGTGAGATACTCGCCTTACTCGGTCCCAATGGTGCGGGTAAGACGACATTGATCTCCGTGGTCTGCGGCATCGTAAACCCTAGCTCCGGCACGGTGAGTGTCGACGGTTTCGATATCATCAAAGACTTTCGCAAGACTCGGTCTATCATCGGTCTGGTCCCGCAGGAACTCACAACCGATTCGTTTGAAACTGTCTTCAATACGGTCTCATTCAGTCGTGGGCTGTTTGGTCAACCGCCCAGCCCGAGCCATATCGAGAAGGTCCTGCGTTCATTGTCTCTATGGGATAAAAAAGACAATATGATTATGACGCTGTCCGGCGGTATGAAGCGCCGGGTGTTAATCGCCAAGGCGCTCTCACACGAACCCACGGTATTATTTCTCGATGAACCGACCGCCGGAGTGGACGTCTCCCTTCGAAAAGACATGTGGCAGATCGTGCGCGAACTCAAAGAAGAGGGCGTGACAATAATTCTTACCACCCATTACATCGAAGAGGCTGAAGAGATCGCCGACAGAGTTGGGGTCATCAACAATGGCGAGATCGTCTTGATCGAAGAGAAAGAGAAGCTGATGGAAAAGCTTGGTAAGAAGCAGTTGATTCTTGACCTGCGCGATAGTCTCGCGTCGGTGCCGGATAGTATGGCCGACTACAACCTAGAGCTTAGTGAAGACGGCATGCAACTGACCTATACCTTCAATACCCAAGGGGATCGAACAGGCATCACTGCATTGATCGATGACCTCAAGTTAGCCGAAATTGCATTTCGTGACCTGAATACAACGCAGAGTTCGCTGGAAGATATTTTCGTTAATCTGGTAGAGGAGTCGTCATGAATATTTATGGCATTATGGCGATCTACAAATTTGAGATGGCGCGGACCAGACGCACCCTGGTGCAGAGTATTGTGGCACCGGTAATTACAACGTCACTCTATTTTATCGTCTTCGGCGCCGCCATCGGATCGCGTATCGACCAGGTTGGCGGCATTAGCTATGGTGCTTTCATCGTGCCCGGTCTGATTATGCTAAACCTGCTGACCAATAGTATCTCGAATGCATCCTTTGGAATCTACTTTCCAAAGTTTGTCGGCACCGTCTACGAGGTGCTGTCCGCCCCAGTCTCGACACTCGAAGTAATATTGGGCTATGTGGGTGCCGCCGCCTCTAAGGCTGTCATACTCGGAATAATTATTCTGATTACAGCAGGCTTCTTTATCGACCTGCAGATAGCCCATCCAGTGATGATGATGGTATTTATACTGCTTACCGCACTGTCGTTTAGCCTGTTTGGGTTTATCTTGGGTATCTGGGCAGATAACTTCGAGAAGTTGTCGGTAGTGCCTACGCTGCTCGTCACGCCGTTGGTATTTCTGGGTGGCAGTTTCTATTCCACCGACATGCTGCCGGAGCCCTGGCAGACGATCTCACAGTTTAATCCGGTGTTGTATTTGGTGAGCGGCTTGCGCTGGAGTTTCTATGAGATCTCTGAGGTCAGCGTGATGCTGTCTCTGGCGAGCATTCTTATCTTTATGTTTTCCTGCCTGGCAGTGGTCTTCTATCTATTCAAGACCGGCTATAAATTGCGCAGCTAGTTGAGGCGCTGGCCGCCGCGAAACTCCATTGCCTGAGTATTGCCACTGGCATCGGTATAGTTGCCACGACCATCGCGCTCGCCACGCAGCCATGGGCCGACGTAGCGATCTCCATTGGAGAAGAAGTAAGTGCCCTGGCCGCTAATCTGATCGTTCTGGAAGCCGCTGGCTCGAGAAGAGGCCGAGCGAGGGCATGCCACCAGTTTGGTGAGCTACGACGCTGGCGCGAAGTTTTCATCCCATGGCCATCCTCTAGGTGAAGAAATATTAGTGCTATCTGGCACCTTCTCCGATGAGAGTGGTGACTATGGTACCGGCACCTATTTCAGAAATCCGGA
>CAJQHM010000099.1 GCA_905478195.1 uncultured Pseudomonadales bacterium | reverse complement strand
TGATTCTGAATTTGGCTTAGCCAAACTTAGCTGAACTAGACGATCTTTTGGAATTATTACTCAACGAAAGCTTTGTCACCCACTCACCATCGAATCCCTTTCGGGGCGGCCTTTAGCCGTCTGCGGAGGTTCGCTCCTGTCGAACCGGAGAGTTCTCACCCTCCCTCACCGCCAATAAACAAAAAACCCGACTTATAGTCGGGTTTTTTGTTTATTGGCGGTGAGGGAGGGATTCGAACCCTCGAAGCCTTTCGGCTTACACACTTTCCAGGCGTGCTCCTTCGGCCACTCGGACACCTCACCGTTATTCTTTCTTCTGCTCTATACCTAGCAACTGGCTAAATTGCTCGCACTTACTATTGCCTGCAGTTTTAAAAGCGGCGTAACCTTAGCCTACCGCTTGGTGGAATTCAAGTGAGTTGCCTACTGTCTAATGAGGCGACTGTTTACCGAATCGGAGGTTACAGGTGTTGTAGCTCTATAGACATTGATGTCCAGACCGCCACGACGGACAAAGTTCATTCCCACTCGAAGCTCGCTCGGCTGACATCTAAGCATAATGTCGCGAAATATTCGCTCGGCACATTCCTCGTGATAACCCTGATGCTCACGAAATGAGATGAGATACTTTAATAGACTCGATTCATCTATTTTCTTTCCCGTGTAGCGCAATTCCACACTAGCCCAGTCGGGTTGACCTGTAACCGGGCAATTTGATCGAAACAGATCTGAGTAGAGAACTTCGTCATCGACCTCTTCACTGTCTAATTTAAGCAGTTGCGCGTCTGGCTGATGAATCTCTATCTCTATATCCAGATTATCGATGGATCTGCCTGCCCGCCCCCCCAAGGGATCAATCTCTATCTCATCCAAGGCATGAAGCATTACCTTCACCTCGGATCGGCTTATCGTCGAGAGGTCTTGTTCAATAATAGAGCGCACTGCTTCGGCACTCTTATAGCGTTCCTGATTCAGAGAATTCAGATATAGCTTTAGAGACTTGGACTCAACAATGTTTTCGGATTCGGAATTAAAATAAAACTCACCGATCGCCACCTCTGGCTTTCCCCTAACATTTAACCAGGAAAGCTCATAGGCCTGCCAGTGATCGAGACCATACATCAATACCTTCTGTTCTATATCGAGAAGAGAGCGACTTGCCCAGCGGGGTATAGGATAGAGCACATCGGGCTGGTACTTCTTCGGGTGCTCAGTCTGACTGCCTAGAGGATTTTCTGTCATAAAATAGTAGAGCGACTAGCTTCTTAAGCCCGTGCCCCTACGCAGTAGCATAATACAGGAAGAAAATAGAACCACTATGAATACAACGAGAATGAAAAATGCCCAAACGATGTCCACATCCGATGAGCCTAGAATGCCATATCTGAATGTATTAACCATATAGAAAATGGGATTCAACGCAGACACTAGTTTCCAGAACGGCGGCAGCAATTCTACAGAATAAAAAACGCCGCCCAGGTAGATTAAAGGAGTGAGAACGAACGTAGGAATAATGGAGATATCATCAAAGCTATTGGCAAATAGCGCGTTAATAAACCCGGCTAGCGCAAAAACAATTGAGGTTAACAACACTACGGAAACAGTAATAAATAGATTCTGAATCTCCAGATCCGCAAAAAATAGCGACATCAGAGTAACTATTGTTCCTACGGCTAGCCCTCGCGCCATTCCTCCCACAATAAAGCCAGAGAGAATAATGTAGTTCGGCACCGGAGACACTAACAACTCTTCTACGCTACGCTGAAACTTATGGCTAAAGAACGAGGAGACAACATTCGAATAGGAATTCTGTATGACCGACATCATGATCAGCCCAGGCACAATAAACTCCATGTATTGGAATCCACCCATCTCACCGATACGTCTACCTACTAGATTTCCGAATATAACGAAGTAGAGACCGATCGTTATTGCCGGCGGCACTAGAGTCTGCACCCAAATCCTGGCGAACCGACGAACTTCCTTAATGACTATTGTTTCAAATGCTATGTATTTATGATTAGTCAACACAGTGAATTCCCTTAGCCATTGCCTTCAAGCTTAGACATAAACAACTGCTCTAGCCGGTTTGTCTTGTTTCGCATGCTGTCAATCTTGATGTCAGCCTCGCTAAATTCTGCGAATACTGAATTCACGCTTTGTCCGCCGGACACCGTAACCTCAATAATATTTTCATCGATGATGTTAAGCAGCATATTATCTTGCTTAAGAGAGAAGCCTGCGGGTACCTGCGCATTCGTCTCTAGAATATAGACTTGAGAATCGAGCTCTTTAAGCAGCTTGCGCATACTGGTGTTCTCGACAATTTTACCTTCATCGATAATCGCAATATTTCGACAAAGTTGCTCCGCCTCTTCGAGATAATGAGTCGTTAAAATAATAGTGGTGCCGTTTTCATTAATCTCTGTAAGAAACTCCCACATGGAGCGCCGCAGCTCTATATCGACTCCAGCCGTGGGCTCATCCAGTATGAGCAAGCGCGGCTCATGAACGAGAGCTCGGGCTATCATTAGACGCCTTTTCATGCCCCCCGAGAGCGACCTGGATCGTTCATCGCGCTTCTCCCACAAACCTAGCTTACGCAAATACTTCTCGCAGCGCTCGGCGGCAAGCTTGCGTGGCAGACCGTAATAACCCGCCTGGGTCATCACGATGTCCCGGACTTTCTCAAACTGACTAAAGTTGACTTCCTGAGGAACGACGCCGAAATCCAGCTTGGTTTCATAGGAGTGGGTATCGACATTCTTGCCAAAAACCTCTACCGAGCCAGACGTCTTGTTAACTAACGTCGAGATCACACCGATAGTCGTGGATTTGCCGGCGCCATTGGGCCCTAGCAGCGCGAAGAAATCTCCCTGCTCAACTTCCAAGGAAATACCCTTGAGAGCTTCAAAACCATTTGCATAGGTCTTCACTAGATTCTGAATCGAAATTGCTATTGTCATCTTATAGTGTCTTCGTATCTCTTAATGTAGATGCGCTGATTATATAGGTGCGCCGATTCCTGCTGGAGTATGTCGATTGTTAAAACGATTGGCAACCAAACGGCTGTGCCACATACACAAATCTATGGATGTACGGTCTGGTCGCAGCAGGCAGAGAAAGTGATATTTCAGAAACAGAAAAGCCCGGCGTGAGCCGGGCTTTAGTGTTGGCGTCCCCTAGGGGTTTCGAACCCCTGTTGCCGGGATGAAAACCCGGTGTCCTAGGCCTCTAGACGAAGGGGACTTGGACTTTCTATGCTGCTATCTCAAGCAGCGGGGGATTCTAAGAAGCTTGGCCTGTTCAGTCAAGTGCAAAGCCCTATTATTCGGGATATTTATGCCATTCTTCGTCGATTTGCTCTAACCACATCTATTACTGGCCAATTCCAGGATGCTTAGCGCACATTCAGGCGGGATAAACCAACTCGGGTGAGGAACTACTTATCCTCCAAATAACAGCATCTTGACCGCAAAATTGGACTATGCCATTCTCAACTATGGCTCTGTCGGGTTCCACGAGACTATAAAAACAGCGTGAACTTACAGACCTGCTCGAATCGGCCGATGCACTCAGGGTGCCAACAAGAATAAAGCCGGCTAACTAGGGGCTGTTGGGGATACTAGGAAACCAACCATGAACGATAAGCGTCAGAAGCAAACTGATGATGCTGGTGTAAGCATTGATCAAAAATTGATCGAAGAAGGCACTGCTCAACTCAATAGCGAGATTCAGGTCTTAGAAGCTTGGCTTTCGGAGCTTGATTCATCAGATCAAGAGAACTCAGAAGTGCTAGCCGCCAGAAAATCGTATAACGATATGCTCAGTAGCCGCAAGGAGATGCTGAGCACCCTGGCAAAACAGGCAAAACTCCAGCCCGTAGCTCGCAACTAGGCACAGACCCTACTAGCAATCCATGCGAGAATACTCCGCTCGCCACTAATTAGCTCAAGAACTCACTTCTCATGCTGTCAGATCAACAGACTACTACCATGCTAGCACTGCAGGCGGCGATGAACGCCAAGGTGGACCCAAACTGGGTTTCCGCCCGCTACCCTTATATGCGTGCGGTTGTTATCGAGGCCGCAGAAGCCATAGAACATCACGGCTGGAAATGGTGGAAAAAGCAGGACAAAGACCTGGCGCAATTACAGATGGAGCTGATCGATATTTGGCACTTTCTGCTCTCAGAGATATTACTTAATGAACAGGGAAGCGAAACGGCGGCTCAACCTAAATTAACTGCACAGCTTAGCGCCATCGATCTATCCGGGATAATCGAATTCGACGGCAAGCAGTACGAACTTAGCTCACTAGATCTGCTTAACCAACTGGAGCTCCTCATAGCACTCTCGGCGGCACGAAAGATCGAGCTGTCTGTATTCGCAGCGATCATGGAAAATTGTGAACTTGATTGGACGGAGCTTTATTGCCAATACGTCGGCAAGAACGTACTTAATTTTTTCCGCCAAGACCACGGCTACCAGGAAGGTACTTACCAGAAAATGTGGAATGGCAGGGAAGATAACGAATATCTAGTAGATGTAATGTCTGAACTTGACCCTAACGACCTCGAGTACAAAGACAAACTCTACGGCGCTTTAAGGGCACACTACCCCAGTTAGACTCAAGATAAGGACAAGGCCCGCCTGCTCTACTGGTAGTAGGCGTTTTCCTTGACGGTATGATCGGTTACGTCGCGCACCTCTTTCAATTGAGGGATCTGCTCTAGCAGTGTCTTCTCAACACCGTCCTTAAGTGTCACATCAACCATTCCACAGCCCTGACATCCCCCGCCGAAGCGAAGCACGGCGACATTCTCCTCAAATAGCTCTTCGAGGGTGACGTGACCACCATGGGCGGCAAGACCAGGATTAACTTCATTATAGAGAATATAATTGACCCTATCTTCGATGGAACTATCATCGCTTATCTTGGGCAGACGAGAATTTGGCGCCTTTATTGTAAGCTGCCCACCCATGGAGTCTTTGGCGAAGTCGACTACCGCCTCTTCTAGGAAAGGTATACTATGAAGCTCGATGAAGGCCTTGAAGGCCTCATATTGTTTCACTTCATCGTCGTCTTTTTCTTCTCCCGGGCGACAGAATGAAATGCAGGTTTCAGCTTTCGGTGTGCCTGCATCTAGAATGAAAATTCGCACGGCTATACCCTCGCAATTTTGCTTCTTAAGCAGTTCGGCTAGGTATTCTTGTGCAGATTCAGTGATGCTAACCATATGTCTATCCCACGCTGATGTATTGGACTGCGCCAATGATACTCCAATCGTCTGGAAATTAGAATACCCGAGTGAAACACTAGGTTATTTTAACTATGCCCCAGGCCCCGGTCTTTGCTAGAATTGACCGCTTTTTTGGGGCAGCTAACTACCCCACCCCAGCAATAATCGTCATAAAGTAGGCAGACATGAAAATCACGGCATCAGAAAACCTCATTCGCCAGCAGCTACAGCAGCGCATTCTTATTCTCGATGGGGCGATGGGAACCATGATCCAGTCTCACAAGCTGTCGGACGCGGACTTTCGCAGCGAACGCTTTGCTGATTTCCCTCATGAACTCGCTGGCAACAACGACCTGCTATCATTGACTCAGCCGAAGATTATCAAACAGATACATCTTGACTACCTGCGCGCCGGAGCAGACATTGTAGAAACCAATACCTTCAATTCGACTCGCAGCTCGCAAGCCGACTATCACCTGGAAGATCTGAGTTACGAACTGAACTTGGAAGCTGCGAAGCTTGCAAGAGCAGCCTGTGACGAGGTGACCACCGAGAACCCTGAGCGCCCACGATTCGTCGCCGGCGTGCTAGGACCGACGAGCAAGACAACCTCCATCTCTCCGAAAGTGAGCGATCCGGGCTTTAGAAACATCAGTTTTGATACTCTGGTGGACGATTACAGTAACTCGATCGCTGGCCTGATCGAGGGTGGCGCCGATATCATCATGATCGAGACAGCCTTCGATACACTGAATGCAAAGGCGGCTATCTTTGCTCTGAGTGCCTGCTTCGAGGCACAAGGCACGTCTTTGCCCATAATGATATCGGGCACGATAACCGATGCTAGCGGCCGTACTCTCTCCGGCCAGACCGTTGCTGCATTCTGCAACTCCGTAGCCCATGCTAATCCTCTCTCCATCGGATTCAATTGCGCGTTGGGAGCAGAGCAATTGCGTCCTCACATAGAGGAGACGTCTTCCTTAGCGAATTGCTTCGTCTCGACCCATCCGAACGCAGGGCTGCCTAATGAGTTTGGCGAATATGATCAATCACCCGCAGCTATGTCCGCCATCATCACAGAGTTCGCCAGCAGCGGCTTTGTCAATATCGTCGGCGGCTGTTGCGGCACCACCCCCCTGCATATAAAAGCCATTGCCGAAGGGATAGAAGGAATCACGCCAAGACAGATAGCGAAACCCAAACCGGCATGTCGTCTTAGCGGCCTGGAGCCCTTCAATATCGATGGGGATTCTCTGTTCATCAATGTAGGTGAGAGAACAAACGTAACCGGATCTGCGAAATTTGCTCGACTGATTATCGATGAAAATTATGACGAGGCACTGGAAGTTGCTCTGCAACAAGTTGAATCAGGCGCTCAGATTATCGACATCAACATGGACGAGGGTATGCTCGACTCAGAACTAGCCATGGAGAAATTCCTGAAGCTTGTCGCGTCCGAACCAGACATCTGTCGCGTGCCTATAATGCTCGATTCCTCCAAATGGGAGATTATCGAGACTGGACTAAAATGCGTTCAGGGCAAGTCTGTCGTAAATTCTATTAGCCTAAAAGAGGGTGAAGAAGATTTTCTCGCCAAGGCTACGCTTTGCCTAAAATACGGAGCGGCAGTTATCGTTATGGCATTCGATGAGAATGGTCAAGCTGACTCTCTGGAAAAGAAGAACGCCATCTGCAAGAGAAGCTACGACTTACTGACGCAGAAGCTCGATTTTCCTCCCGAGGACATCATCTTCGACCCCAACATATTTGCCGTCGCAACCGGTATCGAAGAGCATAACAATTACGCTGTCGATTTCATCGAGTCCTGTCGCTATATCAAGAAGAACTTACCCGGCGCCCTCATTTCCGGCGGAGTAAGCAATGTCTCGTTCTCCTTTAGAGGAAACAACATCGTTCGCGAAGCTATTCATTCAGTCTTCCTCTACCATGCGATCAAAGCCGGATTAACAATGGGAATCGTCAACGCAGGTCAACTAACTGTGTATGACGACATACCGCCAGATCTTAAGACGGCGGTAGAAGATGTCATCCTAAACAGGACTGACGAAGCGACTGAAAACTTAATGGCTGTTGCCGCCAATTACTCCGGCAGCACTGAAAAACAATCTGCCGAAGACCTTGCCTGGCGCGAAGCGAGTGTGGAAAGACGCCTCGCCTATGCCCTAGTCAAAGGCATAACAAAATTCATCGAGGCCGATACCGAAGAGGCCCGGCAGAACGCTGACGAACCCATCAAGGTTATCGAAGGCCCCCTGATGAAAGGCATGGATGAAGTTGGCGACCTGTTCGGCAGCGGTAAAATGTTCTTGCCTCAGGTTGTTAAGAGCGCCAGAGTAATGAAACAGGCCGTTGCCTATCTACTCCCTTATATTGAAGCTAAAAAAGGCGGCGTCGTTCAGAGCAAGGGCAAGATACTTATGGCTACTGTTAAGGGCGATGTGCATGACATCGGCAAAAATATTGTCGGCGTAGTGCTTGGCTGCAACAATTACGATGTTATCGATCTAGGCGTGATGGTTCCCTGCGAGAAAATTCTACAAGTGGCAAAAGACGAGAATGTCGATGTCATCGGACTTAGTGGATTGATCACGCCCTCGCTGGACGAGATGGTGCATGTCGCAGCAGAGATGCAGCGCCTGAATTTTAACATCCCGCTTCTCATTGGAGGCGCCACTACATCGAAGGCGCACACGGCGGTGAAGATTGAGCAGCATTATAAGAACGACAGTACAATCTATGTGCCCGATGCATCTAGAAGCGTGTCGGTTGTCAGCACCCTATTGAATGATGACAACAAGCCAGACTACGCGGATAAAATCCGCACCGAGTATGAAGTTATTCGAGAACGTACAGCAAACAGATCGAACAAGCGCAAACTACTGTCATACCCGGATGCCAATGCGAATGCATTGAAACTGGACTGGAAAAACTACGCCGCCACCAAACCGGCATTCTTGGGCAACAAGGTATTTACCGACTACCCTCTGAGCCAGCTAGTAGATTACATTGACTGGACGCCATTTTTTATCACCTGGAGCCTCGCTGGCAAATACCCGGCCATACTCGAGGATGAGAAAGTAGGAAAGGCCGCGACCGATCTGTTCGCCGATGCCCAGGCACTCCTGAAGAAGATAGTCGATGAGAAGCTACTAACTGCAAAAGCGGTAATCGGCTTCTGGCCGGCAAATAAGACGGCAGATAATGATGTCAAGCTCTATGCTACAGATGAATCTGGAAGCGCTATCGAAAAATTACATTTCCTGCGCCAGCAAATTCCTAAAGAGGAAGAGCTTGCCAACCTATGTTTGGCAGATTTCATCGCACCTGTCGATAATGGGGGATGCGGAACAGATTATATCGGTGGATTTGCTGTCACAACGGGTATTGGCGCAGATGAACTTGCCGCCGAATACGCCGCCGAAAATGATGACTACACTGCAATCATGGTAAAGGCCCTTGCAGACAGACTAGCCGAGGCCTTCGCCGAGCATATGCACGAACGTGTACGCAAAGAATTCTGGGCCTATGAACCTGCCGAGACACTGTCCACAGTAGATTTGATAAGCGAAAAATACCGCGGTATACGACCGGCGCCCGGCTACCCCGCCTGCCCCGATCATTCAGAGAAACAGACATTGTTTTCTCTGTTGAATGCCGCAGAGGAAATTCAGGTCGAATTGAGTGAGAGTTTTGCCATGAGCCCCGCCGCAAGTGTCAGCGGTTTCTATTTCTCTCACCCAGAGTCGAAATACTTCTCAGTAGGAAAGATTAGCCAAGAACAGGTCGACGACCTGGCGAAGAGAAATGGAAAAGATATAGCTGAGATGACAAGATTGCTCACTCCAAACTTGGATTGAGCGCAGCAAATATCAAGCCGATAGCAGTAGATAGAGAGTTGTAGATAGTAATGTATAGATACGATGGATACGACCAGCAGATGCTGGCAGAGAGAGTCGCGCAGTTTCGCGACCAGACTAAGCGCTACATGGACGGCCAGCTTAGCGATACCGAATTCTTGCCGCTGCGATTGCAGAATGGTCTCTATATACAGCGCCTAGCGCCGATGCTGCGCATAGCGGTTCCTTACGGCATGCTCTGCTCAAGGCAGTTGCGAAAGCTCGCCTATATAGCCAACCACTACGACAAAGGTTATGCACACTTCACGACGCGGCAGAACATCCAGTTTAATTGGCCACATCTCAATGACGTCCCAGACCTACTTGCCGACCTAGCGGAAGTAGAAATGCACGCGATACAAACCAGTGGCAACTGCATACGAAATACAACTACCGACCAGTTTGCCGGCGTAGCCGTTGATGAACTGGAAGACAGCAGAGGCTATTGCGAAATCATTCGTCAATGGTCAACCTTTCACCCAGAGTTTGCCTACCTACCGCGGAAGTTTAAGATCGCCGTATGTGGAACGGCTATAGATCAGGCTGCAACCCAGGTACATGACATCGGCATCTATATAGTCAAAGGGCCGAACGAAGAGATAGGCTTTCGTATTCTCGCCGGTGGCGGGCTTGGACGCACACCTGTTATAGGGCAGGAAATTTTCGAATTCGTTGAGAAGAAACATCTACTCACCGCACTCGAGGCCATCCTCAGGGTTTACAACCGAGAAGGTCGCCGTGATAACAAGTACAAGGCAAGAATCAAGATATTGGTGAAAGAAATTGGTGTCGAAGAGTTCAAAAACAAAGTATTTCAGGAATGGGAGCTGATCAAAGACTCCGCCCTCACGCTCACAGACGAAGAACTCAATCGCTGCCTGGGCTTCTTCAATTCGCCGGACTACGATGATCTCCCCGACAGTCCCGCAGCGCTCATCGAAAACCTACAAAGCGATTTGCTCTTTGCCGCTTGGCATACGCAGAATGTCAAACCACACAAGAAGCCAGGCTACTCTATCGTCACCCTGTGCTTTAAAGAGACAGGTGTTGCCCCAGGCGACGTGACAGACAGGCAGTTGGAACAAATTGCGGATCTGGCCGATCGATACAGCTTTGGTGAAATTAGAATAAGCCATGAACAGAACATCGTCATGGCCGATGTGCAGCAAGACCAACTCTACGAGCTATGGAAGCAATTGAAGTCTGGCGCTATGGCGAGTCACAACTTGGGGCTACTCACTGACGTCATCTGTTGCCCCGGCGGAGATTTTTGCGCACTCGCCAACGCCAAGTCCATACCTATCGCCGAGGCAATTCAACGTAAGTTTGATGATCATGAAGAGCTATCCAACATTGGCGAGATGAATCTCAATATCTCTGGCTGCATGAATGCCTGCGGACACCACCACGTTGGAAATATTGGTATTCTAGGCGTGGACAAGAAAGGTGAAGAGTACTATCAGATCTCCCTTGGCGGCTCATCGAAGAATGAGGCGAGCCTGGGGAAAATAATAGGCCCCTCCTTTGCTCAGGAAGAAATTCCAGACGTTGTAGAGAACATCGTAAGTGTCTACAAAGATAGACGTCATGAAGGCGAAAAATTTATAGACACATACAATCGAATTGGTCTGGACCCATTCAAGGAAAAAGTCTATGCAAAAGCTGATTAGTAAAGATGCCGTCATGGACAATCAATGGACACTGCTCAAAGTAGCGACCGGCCCAGAGATACTGCAAGCGGTACCTGGCAGGAATTTTATCGTGCCATTCAAATTCTGGAAGCTTTACCGAGAAGAGCTTAACGACTACGGCGGCAATATAGCCATCTGGCTGAATTCAGACGAAGATATTTCCGAAATCGGAAATGCGCTGCATAGCCTTCCCCTGATAGCGCTTAATTTTCCGGTATTTTCCGACGGCCGCTCCTACACAAACGCTAGAGAACTACGGCAACGCTATGAATATAAGGGTGAGGTACGCGCCATCGGCGATGTCCTGCGTGACCAGCTGTACTATATGGCACAGTGCGGTTTCGATAGCTTCGAGCTGCGCAACGATCAGGACACAGACCTGTGCCTGAATGCGTTCGAGGACTTCAGCACAAACTATCAGGCGACAATCGCAGAACCCACACCCTTGTTCAGGCGGCGCTAACTGGCTATAGTCGAGTACTACTAGCAAACGCCCAACGCAATGGAACCAGATTCCCTACTCTTCTCCTTCTTCCTCATCTCAGCAGTGCGGCGGTACTCTCGACAATAGCCTTGTTTTTTCGGCAACCCCTACTCGTAGCCTATATATGCGTAGCCGCCCTGCTCGGGCCTTATGGATTAGCCTATATCTCAGACGCCAGTCTTCTCACCGATATTGCCGAGTTTGGCATCATCTTCCTGCTGTTTCTCCTGGGCCTGGATATGCAGCCCAGCAAACTCATCTCCACTCTGCGCAAGACCTTTCTCGTTACGCTCGCAAGCTCATCGGTCTTCGTCATTCTTGGCTATAGCACGGGATTACTGTTTGGCTTCAGTCAGATCGAAAGCCTGGTAATCGGTTTTAGCCTGATATTTTCAAGCACCATCATCGGCATTAAACTCTTGCCTACTACCGTACTGCACCAGAAGCATATGGGAGAACTGATGGTTGGCATATTGCTAATGCAGGACTTCATAGCGATATTCCTAATCACCTTTCTGGACGCAGGAAACCTGCAACAATCGGCGGCACTTAGGGTCTTGATCGCCTTCCCGCTGTTGTTGGTATTCGCCTACTTTACCACCCAATATGTACTCATCAAGCTGATTGCGCGCTTCGATCACTTCAAGGAATATATTTTTCTGCTAGCAATAGGCTGGTGCCTGGGGCTATCGGAACTGGGAGCGGCGCTAGGACTCTCAGCAGAGATTGGTGCTTTCGTCGCAGGGG
>CAJQHM010000098.1 GCA_905478195.1 uncultured Pseudomonadales bacterium | reverse complement strand
TGCGGCGACAACATGGTTCATTCAGAGATCTGCTGCGGCAAGCAGATGACCAAGATAGAAGGTCGGACGTCGGGACCAAGCCGATCTACTATTTCCGATTACTAAGGTTCTTCTTGGTAGTTCTAAGTAAGACTTAGCAACTCATCTCTACAACCCGATTATGTGACTGCTGCGGGAATCTACTTCTCGTAGTAGGTCACATAGCCGGTGAACATCTCATCATAGCTTTCCAAACCAAAAGTCACTTCCTCACTCGGGTCAGGATTAAACGGATTGGAATAAGAATTGTCGAAAGCGCCTCGAACATGAATGCGATCACCAGCAGCTAGTTCCACCGCCTCGCTGAGATGGTAGTGTGGCTGCCAGCCGTAGTTATAAGCAGGAATGCTGAGCACGTCGCGCATTGTCCCAGCTGCAGTCTCCACCGCGAACCTCATCTTCTTGCCACGAAAATTCATACGAGCGCGCACACTTGTGACCACAACCGGCTTATCAAACTCGTAGCTAGCCTCCATAGCATGATTCGAATCATAGGGCTCGATCACGAAACGGGGAGAGACCGCCTTGGTCAGTAATTCTCTCTCTGGTGGTTCATCATAGAAATACAGCCCAATAGACGTCTCGTCGGTAGTCGCCAGTCCGTTTGTCACGTAGTGGAACTGCAGCGAAAGTTTATGCCCCTTCGGTATCAGGATACCGGTGCCTTCATCGAAAACTGTCGCCGGATTATTACCAGGGATAAAACTTCCCAGGAAGCGACGGGTACTGATTTCATTCTCGGCCTCGCTGCCCCAGAAATCCTCATCGGCAGGCGAGATAAATGTCATCAAGTGATGCAAAACCGTCTCCTTGCCAGGATTGTATTGGAAGGCACGCACCCACACATCGCGATCGAAAGGCAGTGTTGCCTCTGTGTACAGGTAATCCTGAATTCCCACGGAAGCGATCTCGTTCTCAGGAGCCTGCACAATAAAATCGGGCTCACCCAACTCCCACTCAAAAATCTTCTCGGTGGGAACAAGCTCAAGAGGATCCACAGGATTGTCACCCCGGGGCGCTCCCGCATCCATCCAATGCAGCAGTGTCTGCAGTGTCTCGGCAGACAGGTATTGCGCACTCTTCGTATGCCCGATCATCGGATCAACCTGCATGGGCGGCATGCGCTTGTTCAGCAATACTTCGCGAATCATCGGCGACCAACCAAGCAGAGAGGTATAGCTGTCTAGCGCGAAGGGGCCTGCACCACCCCAGCGATGACACTCGGAACAGTTATCAACAACGATAGGTGCAACTTCTGTACTGTAGTCCGGCGGATCCGCTAGTAATCTATCACGCATAGGATAGTCGATAGCGCAGCCGGCCACCGCGTTGCTAACAGTATCGCTTACACTACCCCCAAGCAGAGCCTGCAAAGCACTGTCGAGAGACTGGTTGGCGGCGCCGCGATAGAACAGTGAGAGTCTCTCGGGATTAAACACGATAACCTCACCACTGCGCTCTATCTCCAACGCAGCACTTACTAGCTGTCCGACATCATTGAGCGCCGGCAGCGGCAGATCCAAGCCATCGATGAGTGCTCGGTCAGAGCCGGAAGAATCTAGCAACAGAAACTCCACATCGTCGCCGGCAAACTTGGTATTCAGTTCGGAAAGATAGCTGACACTATCAGCGATGCTGTTACAGCTGGGATGATAAGACATCATCACCACCGCCTTACGATGTTGATAGCGACTAATTTGATGAAACTCACCTGAGTTATCCAGAAGAGCGAAATCTCCGACTCGGTCCAGGGATCCATAAGCTTGGGTCATTAGCACGCTAGCACCTAAAGCTAAGGTAAGTTTTACTACTCTATCAATTGCCATCACTGTCCTTTGCTCATTACACGCGAATCAATAGGCTCAAACTTACTGAGGCATTGGGAACTTGCTGATGTGTGGATTTTCCTGACGCTCTCGAGAATAATTTCGATCGGGTCTCTGCATTCCGCCTCTAGCTGGGCCACCGGCATTATAGATACCACCTCGTAGCACGGAGATCAGATAATCTCTGTGATTAGTCAGGTAATCCGTTTTATTTGTGTAGTCCGCAACCATCGACTCGATAATCTCCGGGCGTGCCATTAGATCTGGATAAGCCAGGGCATCCCCAATAACGACTTTTAGTGCCTCTATATTATCGACGATGGCAGAAGCCTCAGGATGGAAGGTGTAGAAGTTCGGTGCAATTACAGGAATAGTAGGAATATCGGAAGGCAAGGACACCAGACTGCCATGCAGACGCGTTGTCTTCTCTTTGTAGTAGAGCAATACGTTAGAAACTTCGCGAATCTTTGCTTCCTGATCAGGTGCCGTCGCCACGATTTCCAGTGTCGCTATCTTCAACCACTGTGATGCCCAGGTCAGGCCACTGAGTTGTGGGAAGCCAACACGATAAGAATAGGCATAGGGATGATCAGACAGCAGCTCATCCGACTTCGGCAGTGCGGCCACCGAATGCTCGTCGTCACTTAGATAGCGTTGCACTGCGGTATCTACGGCTACCTTCTTATCATCATAGCCATCGTCCAGATAGATCTCTAAGAGTTCTTCAACAAATTCGCGTCCACGCTTCAAGGTCTCGACTGCAACCGGGGGCAATGTACCGCTTTCGGCAAGCGCCGCTGCCGCCCGCTCAGCAGTTTGCTCACGATTGATGGTCACTATGATGCCAGGCACTGCCCGGCTTTCGAATACGCGGTGCGGCCCCAGCATGGCAAGATGGTCTCCCGCCGAGTGATAGTGAGAGGCCGATGCTTCGGACAATTCTTCCAATTGCTCTACCAATAATCGCTTACCGATCGCCGCCGCAGAAGACTCATTCGTTGCCTCTATTTCCTCGAATGCACGGGCATGCAGCACGTCATGGGCATACAACAGATTTACCAATTCAGGGAAAAGCGTATTTAACACAGGGCTATCAGCCAGGACAATAGCAGGGCGCAGCAACATGGCAGCGCACAGTCCCGTAAGGGCGAATCGTGATAGCAGCGAAGGGTTTCGCATAATTTTCTCCAGTAGATCCCAAGACATCGATGGGACGAGCTCTATATTAAGCAGGCTATTTTATAAGATGGCTAAAGGCGATGCGACATAATGTCTCAGCAAGAATAGTGATCGAATAGAGGGTTCTTGGAAAAAGCTAGCTATATTAGCAACTTAAGACTGAATAGGCGGCGGGGGCGGCGGGCCATGTAACAAAAAACTACAGATCAATCGGCACAGATTCTCACAAGACGACACCGATTCCACTCAAACCCCATTCCCCCTACCCGCCATAGCAACGAATAGAGGGCTTAGTAAGCACGACGATTAGCCTAGGGCTCAGCAGGTATCCGAAATTCACCCAGCGCCGGCGGGATCACCGCTCTCTCTGGGCACATCCAATTGCGGTATCCACGCATAGGGATAACGATACGCTCTGTAGATTCGATGGCTGGGCGTATCATCGTCGGTGAAGAATGGGCTCACGAATTCCCACACCAACTCCTTCTCTT
>CAJQHM010000097.1 GCA_905478195.1 uncultured Pseudomonadales bacterium | reverse complement strand
CCCAGTTGCGAACAACTAGATTAGGCTAGCGCGTCGTCCAGTAAAAAACTTCCCAGGTATGCAGCGGCTCATTCTGACCCGTAATAATCTCACCCTCGAAATCATAGCGCATGGACATTCCGTTGTTGCTTCTGTAGGCCTCCAGCATCGGCAGGCGTGCATCGCCAAATATCTCGGTTGCCTTCAACGCATAGGTTGCATCGCCAAAGCGAATCCAGCCATTGGGATTGCTTCTAACGCGTTTCGCCCAATAACCATCGTCAGGACGCGTCGCAGTGATGATGCCGCCCTCGTCTGTGGCGTAGAAGACTTTCACCACAACCGGAGGAAAGCCCTCCATCTTAAGATAGACGACGCCATCTACATCGATTGTATTCCAGTTCTTTGGATGCTCGGTCAGCTGGCCACCGATTCTTACGCCTGGCAGCCTCTGGTAATTGAATGGAGCGGTATAGACATAAAAAACCACGGCCGAGGCAAGCAGTAGGCCCACTACCCAGCCGGTGATTTGCAGTTTGCTAAGCATGACGAAAACCTATTAGTGTTCTGATTCGGGCACTCATTTTCGCATACATCGCAAACGTGAAGCTGTCCGCTTTGTGAGTTTTAGTGACAGACGACAGAGTATCAACTAGCCGATTTCGATCAGCAGCTCGCCCGGGGTAATTCGATCGCCTTTGCTGACATTGACACTGAGAACCTTACCGTCAATATTGGCGTGAATTTCAGTTTCCATCTTCATGGCTTCGGTGACTAGAACGGCCTGACCGGAACTGACTGAATCTCCCTGTGCCACGAGCACCTCGACCACATTGCCCGGCATCGCCGCGGTGACATGACCAGGTTCGGTGGCCTTCTTCCTCTTGTCGCCCTTCTCAGCCACATACTCATTGAGTGGCTCAAAGATTACCTCTTCGGGCATGCCGTCCATAGAAAGATAAATCTTACGACGGCCAGCTCCCGATTCTCCGACACCGGTAATAGCTACCTCATAGGATTCACCATGAACATCGAGTTTGAACTCTGTCGCCATCGACGCCTTGGGGCGCTCTCCGCTACTTGGAGGCAATAGCGCTTCCGGCTCGAGAGTGCCATCGGCACGCTGCTGCAGGTACTCTCGACCGAGGTCGGGGAACATCGCAAAAGTTAGAACGTCTTCATCACTCTTCGCTAGCTCGGCAATTTCGGCCCGTAACTTTTCTAACTCTGGCTTGAGTGAGTCGGCTGGACGCTCATCACTGTAGGCTTCCTTACCGATGGCTTTATTGCGTAGCTGTTCATTTACTGCAGCTGGCGGACGTCCATAGCCACCGAGAAGATAACGCTTAACTTCATTCGTAATCGTCTTGTAACGCTCCCCAGAAAGCACATTATAGACTGCCTGCGTGCCCACGATCTGAGAGGTTGGAGTCACTAGAGGGGGAAAGCCGAGGTCCTCACGGACTCTGGGAATTTCATCAAACACTTCACGTATCCTATCGAGCGCGTTCTGTTCTTTTAACTGGTTGGCCAGGTTCGACATCATGCCGCCCGGGACTTGATTGATCTGTACCGAAATATCTTCTCGCGTAAACTCACTCTCGAACTGCTGATACTTTTTTCTCACCTTACGAAAATAGTCATCGATGGCGGTGAGTTTTGTAAGATCCAAGCCCGTGTCATAGGCGCTATCTTTAAGTGCTGCAACTTGTGCTTCAGTTGAAGGATGCGAGGTACCGCCGGCAAAAGCAGAGATAGAGGTATCGATTCTATCCGCACCTGCCTCTACGGCTTTGAGTTGGCACAGGGGGGCAAGGCCAGAAGTGGAATGGCTATGGATCGCAAGATCTAGAGGCACAGCGTCTTTTATCGCTTTGACCAATTCGTAAGTGCCATAAGGGGTCAGGAGTCCTGCCATATCTTTAATGACGATAGAGTCGGCGCCCATATTCTGTAGCTGCCTGGCCTGCTCAACATAGAGTTCGGCGGTATGGACCGGGCTAGTAGTAAAACAGATAGTTCCCTGCGCGTGTTTGCCCGCATCTTTAACGGCCCTCATGGCCGTTTCGACATTACGTAAATCATTCAAGGCATCGAACACACGAAACACATCGATACCATTGTCCGCAGACTTTTGTACAAACGCTGCTACTACATCATCGGCGTAATGCCTATAGCCGAGCAGGTTCTGACCTCTGAGCAACATCTGTAAACGCGTGTTCGGAAGTGCCGCCCTAAGCTTCTGCAGCCGCTCCCAAGGGTCTTCCTTGAGAAACCGAATACAAGCATCGAAGGTTGCACCACCCCAAACTTCAAGCGACCAGTAACCGATCTCATCGAGTTGCTGACAGATAGGCAGCATATCTTTGGTGCGCATGCGTGTGGCGATCAATGATTGATGCGCGTCACGCAAAATCACATCGGTCACCTGAATGGATTTAGCCTTGCTCATGCTTAATTCTCCTGCCAATACTGTGCTGATTACCAGCCTGAATAGGCTGCAACAGCAGCGGCCAGAGCCAGAGCAACTTCGCTTGGATGACGCTTATCAGAATAGTTTAATAGTTCCGGATGCTCAGGCACGAAACTCGTATCGAATTCCCGCTGCCGAAATGATTCATGGGCGAGTATCTGTTTGTAGTAAGCCGCCGTCGTACGAATACCGTGCAGGCGCATATCATCTATTGCCCTCTGTCCCCTTGCGATGACTTCCTCCCAGCTTAAGGCCCAGACTACGAGCTTGAGACACATGGAGTCATAATAAGGAGGAATCTCATAGCCGGTATAGATAGCGGTATCGACTCGAACACCGGGACCACCGGGAGCATAGTAGTGTGTTATGCGCCCGAAAGAAGGAAGGAAGTCGTTCTTCGGGTCCTCCGCATTAATACGGAATTGCATGGCATAGCCACGATAACTGATATCTTCCTGTTTATAGCTGAGCTCTTTCCCCTCGGCGACCCGAATCTGCTCACGCACGATATCGACACCGGTAATCTGTTCGGTGATCGTATGCTCCACCTGAATTCGGGTATTCATCTCCATGAAATAGATGTCTTCACCACTCAGCAAAAACTCCACAGTCCCTGCGCTTTCATAGCCGACATAACGCGCGGCGGCAACCGCCATCTCGCCGAGATAGCTACGCTGCTCCTCTGATATCTGCGGACTGGGAGCGATCTCAATCAGTTTCTGATTGCGGCGCTGAATCGAACAATCGCGCTCATACAGATGAACCACATTACCCTGCGAATCACCTAAAACCTGAACTTCAATATGCTTGGGATTGATTATGCATTTTTCGAGGAAGACTTCGGCCGACCCGAAAGCCTTGGTTGCCTCGGAGATCACACGCGGGTATTGGCTCTTCAAGTCTTCTGCATCGTCACAGCGGCGAATACCGCGGCCACCGCCCCCGGATGTTGCCTTAATCATCACCGGGTAGCCTACCCGCTCCGCTTGAACAAGCGCCTCTTCTATATTGGCAAGGTTGCCATCGGAACCCGGCGTCACCGGAACACCCGCTTGCGTCATTGCGCTGCGCGCCTCGGTCTTATCTCCCATGCGATGAATGACCTCAGAGGATGGCCCAACATAGGCAATATTCTTTTCTTCGCACAGCCGCGCAAGTTCGGGGTTCTCGGAAAGAAAGCCATAGCCGGGATGCAGTGCATCGCAACCAGTCTCAACCGCCAGATTCACTATTCGCGCTGGGTTTAAATAGCCTGCCAAGGGATCTTCCCCAAGAGAATAAGACTCATCGGCGCGTTTAACGAATAGACCATAGCGGTCAGGCTCGGTATAGATAGCTACCGAACGAATACCCATCTCGGCACAGGCGCGGACTATGCGCACGGCGATTTCGCCGCGGTTAGCTATTAGCAATTTCTTAATCTGCCGATTACTCATGTCTTCGGGTCCGTGATTTCAGCGCCCAGTCTCTAGAGCCCGCACTTTGCCGGGTAGTGCCTTTCTATCTCGGGGGCAATATTCTACCTAAAATCAGCCAGTTAGGCGACAAGGGGGTTCATTTAATACGCGTTAGCGCTGGGTGGGTATGTGAGAAGCTATTGACTCGCCGCCTCATCCATTTCCCCGCGCCTGGCACCAGCCAGAATCGCTGGCAGTGAATAATTACCCTCATGACAGGCATATTCATACATCTGCTCGTTCAGGCTGGTCATCGGCATCTCTGCAGTCCATGGCTGGCTGTAGAGCTCGGGATCATCGATGGTGAAAGAGTAGTTGATTCTGTCATCTGCGATACGAGTGAAGCGCTCAGTCAAAGTCACATTCTCCGAAATTAGATATTCCTTAATCTGCCAGGGATTGAAGTCTTTGGTAACAACGATCAGGGTATCGCCCTCGTAGTAGCCGATTGAGTCTCCCAGCCATTGCTTGAAAGGAAGGTTACGGAAATCTTGATCGATACGCACCACGCGAACATTGTGCACCATCTCTG
This sequence comes from uncultured Pseudomonadales bacterium, assembly GCA_905478195.1. Classification (GTDB taxonomy): domain Bacteria; phylum Pseudomonadota; class Gammaproteobacteria; order Pseudomonadales; family Pseudohongiellaceae; genus UBA9145. The sequence continues at coordinate 3,840 of CAJQHM010000097.1, read as the reverse complement.
CCAATAACATGACGTGGGTAGGAGACTGCACAATCTGCATATTATTGTTGTAGAAGCTGCTTACGAAGGGCATGGTCGATGCGTAGCTGACCAGGCAACGATCAGCAAGCCCTCTTCCCTCGGGTCCATCGCTTCTATCCCTGCCCATTAGCAGGCTCTCACGCTGCGCCTGTCGAATCTCCTGACCGCCGTCCTTCCAGGGAATCTGACCATCGGCGGGATCGATGATGAGGGATGTCCTGTACATGCCATCCATGAATGCGAGGGCATTGCCGGGCGCGAACCAAAAGTCGTTGTAGGCTCCTACGGCGCCACCGGTGGGGCCCTCGGCGCCAGTCTCCGCAAGAAATTCGTTGTATTCCTCAGTGGAGATCATCGTTGCCAGCATCGTCTCTTCGTCTATCTCTAACTGGCCCCCATAGATTTCCGGCCTCTGCAGAGAAGTCCTGGTCTCATAGGTCCAGATGCCCTGCACATCCGGCACTCCGAATGAGGTTTTTGGCGGCACGTAGTTCTCTGCCCCATTGGCATAGCTCGCCGATAGAACTATGACAAGCAAGGAGGTTAGATTGATCTTATTTTTCATGTAAGCCTCGATGTTTCGATACTTGCTGCCGCAGCAACCTGGGCTGACGGCAAAGTAGTTGCTCAAACTTTATTGATAGCCTTCGGGTGTGTAAATAATAGCGCTTGGAAATTCCATCTTTCTTACCTCAGAATGTCCGACAAAGACCCCATCCTCCGCCTCTCGTCGACTGCCATAACTGCGCATGAAATCACTCTCCTCGGCGCGATTGGGTACCTCACCATTTAATGCAGTGCGCACAATCTTTGCAACCTCGACCGGCTTCTCACGCTGCGGGTAGTGCCCCGCGGTGGGCAGTATCCAGAAAGAGCTTTCAACATCTCGCTCGTTTAGATATGTCAGCCACACATAGTTAGGTATCCGTATTGGATTGATGTCATCTAACAATCCCCACATATAGGCAACCGGTATTGGACTTCGACTTAAATTATCCAGCCAACGAAATTCATTCTCCGCACGCTCTAGCAGGTATCTACCAACGTGCAGTAGCGCACTGTCGCCATCGTTAAACTTAAAAATATCCGAATAGGCTAGTGACTCCGGATTCCCCTCAGTCATTCGCGGCGCCGCCTTGCGAGACGCTATTAATGCCGGGCCTCTTTGGGCATCTAGTAAGGCAAACTGAAACGGCACCAAATTCGCCAGAGGAAGAAACATTCCGCTATTGGAAAGAAAATGGTAATTGATGTTGTATTCTGGATTCGGCTCGTCCAAATAGTTTCCAAGAAAAGCCAGGCCAATGCTGACGCCTCGGTCATGTGTGAAAAGTGCAAAATCATCGAACTCGACGACCTCGCGCACGAAATAGTCCAGCAGCATGGCGTTGTCTTCGAGCATGTAGCTGAAACCATCGAGCGGCTTATCGGAAAACCCCGAACCCGGGAAATCCAGCGCAGCAATATAGTAATCATCTTGCAGCAGCGGGATTAACTTGTAGAAGTCGAAACTGGAATTTGGGAAGCCGTGAACGATCAGCAGCTGTGGTTTGCTGCTATCGCCGAAGGTTTGATAGAACACGTTGAGCTTTGCTTCATTATTATTTTTGGTAGTCGAAGTCCATTCGAAATAGTCTCCACCCTCGTACCAGTCCTGCGCTAGATCGGAATAGAAGGTAAAGTCATCAGCTTGGGCTAACAGTGAACTTGTTGCTACCGAGAGCAAGGTAGCCAGGGCAATCGAGGCGAGTGTACTAGGCATTGGTGTCCCTTCTGCGAAAGACTCTATTCATAGAAATTGCTGATCTAGCAACAATAGGCGATCTATAACAATAACAAGTAAATCTAGATAAGACCAAATATTAACCCAATCGCTATCAATGCCAACATGGCGCTAACCAGTAGCTGAACCGAGCGCAGGGTAATCTTCTTTAACAAGCGCCTACCGAGCAACGCCCCAATAAATGCAGAAAGACTTGCCACGGCTACTACGACCCAATCGATTTCCTGACGCTCGCTGAATAGATCGATACCGTAGACCAATAATCGAGTCATATCCACGAGGACGGCGATAAGTACGCCGGTCGCTATGAAAGCCTCCTTGCTAAGATTTGCCTTGATCAGAAACATACTTCGGAACGCCCCCTGATGACCCGAGAGGCCACCAAAGAAGCCACTGAGGACACCGCCTAGCGGCAAATATTTCGAATCAAAGGACAATCGGCCCATCGCCGGCAGTAGTTCCAACACAATAAAGAGTAGCACCAAAGAGCCGAGAATGAGATTCAGGACAGAGGTACTCAAAACGTGGCCTAACAGGGAATACTCTATTGCGGCATCCCCTAGAGACAGATCGACGAGCAAGGCTGCACCTATCCAGGCGAACAGCACCGCCGGGATACCGAAGCGCAACAATACCCGGGCGTCTGCGCCGCGGCCGAGCAGAAGCAACTTGAAGAGATTATTCGCAAGATGTACCACCGCCGTCATCGCTACGGCAACTTCCAGAGGAAAGAATACAGCGACAACAGGCATTAACAGAGTTCCTAGACCGAAGCCAGAGAACAAAGTTAAGCCGGAAGCAATGAAAGCAGCTAGGCAAATTATCGCCAGTTCCATAGAGCCCTGCACCAGTATTGTTAGCACCGCATTATAGCCACGATCAACAACCACACTACAGTGAAACCCGGGGAAAATACCTATGCCAGTCGTGCTCAATCATCTTAACAGTAGAGAATGAGCCAGCAAATTACCCACCTCTACTACTAGACAATCAAGCCGGACAGCTATAGCTTTATCTAATTATTACACAATAAAATAATCGCAAAAAAACAAGCCCCGATTGGAGAGCAGAATGACCCAGCGCCGAGAATTTCTTAAGTTTCTAGCAGCCAGCCCCTTACTCACAAGCTATTCCGCTTTTGCACAAGAAGTAGAAGAAACGCTGGGACAGCGGCTCACTGACCCCTCCGAGGTTATCAATGTCTTTGAAATGGAGGCGATAGCGCGAGAAAGAATTCCACCTGCCCACTTAGGCTATCTTTCAACGGGTGTCGACAGCGACCTTACCCTGAGAGCAAATCGAGCTGGCTTTTCGCGCTTTCAAATAAGACCAAGAAGACTGGTAGATGTCAGCCAAACAGACACATCGGTGAATGTACTGGGCAGCGAAGCCAGCTCTCCTATCTTCCTATGTCCGGTTGGGAGTCAGGGCGCCTACCACGCGGACGCGGAATTAGGCACAGCCAGAGCGGCTGCTGCCAAAGGCCATCACATGGTCTTATCTACACAATCCTCAACCTCAGTGGAACAGGTTGCCGAGGCAAGGGGCGCGCCTATCTGGCATCAGCTCTATTCTACCAATCGTTGGGAATACACGGTCTCAATGCTGCAACGCGCCGAGGCGGCGGGTTGCACCTCAGTCTGTCTTACCATTGACTTGCCCGGTGGGCGCAACACAGAAACCCAATCGGTGTTAATCAGAGAAGATACGCGCAACTGCGCCTCCTGCCATACCGGGCAGAGCAAGCCCATGTTCGATGGCTTAAACATGCGTGGTGTCGGGCTAACGGATGCGGCTATGACCTGGAGTGTTATCCCTCGCATGAAAGAAGTCACCAATATGAACATTGTGATCAAAGGTATTGAGGTTGACGCTGATGCAGCGCTGGCGGTTCAATACGGTGCAGATGCTATTTGGGTTTCTAACCATGGAGGTCGCGCCACAGAAACCGGCCTTGGGACTATCGAATGCCTGCCGGAAATCGTGAGTGCTGTGAACGGACGAATTCCTATTATAGTCGATGGCGGTTTTCGTCG
>CAJQHM010000096.1 GCA_905478195.1 uncultured Pseudomonadales bacterium | reverse complement strand
GCTACGACGCTGGCGCGAAGTTTTCATCCCATGGCCATCCTCTAGGTGAAGAAATATTAGTGCTATCTGGCACCTTCTCCGATGAGAGTGGTGACTATGGTACCGGCACCTATTTCAGAAATCCGGAGGGCTTTAGTCATTCTCCCTTCAGCGAGCAAGGCTGCGAGATACTCGTCAAGCTGCATCAGTTTTCAGCAAATGACGATAGTCATGTTTGTATCGATTCTAAAACCGCCAATTGGTTGCCGGGGCAGGGAAACCTCAAGGTGTTGCCTCTACATCAGTTTGAATCAGAATCCGTCGCCCTCGTTTACTGGCCTCAGGGCGAAAAATTTCACCGGCATGCACATGCCGGTGGTGAAGAAATCTATGTCATTAGTGGTGAGTTCATCGATGAACATGGACGCTATCCAGCCGGCACCTGGATACGCAGCCCCCATATGAGCACGCACACGCCTTATGTCGAAGAAGAGACGCTACTCTGGGTGAAGGTTGGTCACCTGCCTGCGCAGGATCCGGGGGCAGGCGAAGTGAAATGATCTGATGGAGCGCATCCTCACAGATCGTGGCATTGGCTTCAGCTCGCTGGCTATGATTTGAACCAGAACTCAATCTCACAGGTATCTTCACTGAATTCGGCGCTGTGTTCTTTCTCGGCGGGAACGTGGTACCACTGACCAGTGCCTATAGTGACCGTTTTTCCATCTATGGTAAGCAATAGTTCGCCCTTAGTTATCACGCCGACGTTGTCGGTTTCGTGACGGTGCGGTTCGATAATTGTGCCAGCAGAGTAAGTGGCGAATAGCACATCGCAATTGTGCGCCTCCAGTTTTCTCGCATCAAACTGGCCGCTAAATTTGGGTAGATCGCAGATCTGCTTGGGATAGTAGTCAGACAGTGCCATGGGGATTCTCCATAGATAAGAATTTTAGTGTGCCTGAGAAACGACGCTATGCCGAGTCAGGTGGGATAAATATAGCAGCATTCAGCAAGCGCCGTCGCGCATCATGGTGGACAGTCAGACTGTTAAAAGCTGAGATGTGGGAAATTTACAGAGGGCATAGGATCGGCGTCATTGCTACGCTTTTACGGCCTGTGAGTCTGGTTGTGTGAGCTCTGGCTGGTCGACATGGTAATGACGAAACGGGAATAAAATGTGCCCCGGCGTTCAATTTCCTAGTCTAATGATGTACCCTTACCGCGCTATGTTGGGGCGCATTGTAGATGGGGTAGTTGTTGCCGAATTGCTGCTCCGTTGAATCCTGTTATGCAGGGCCGCAAGGAAAAAGTTAGAAATCGATTTAACCTCTGGAGGTAGGCGTGTCCAAACAAGTTACACGTAGAGAGTTTCTAAATTTATTGAGTGCCGCTGGCGGAACCGCCGCAGCACTGAAGGCAGGTTCTGCACTGGGTTTGCTTCCGCACACGGCGCAAGCCGCCAGTATGGATCTGCTGGCAGCTGGAGCAGCCAACCGCAAGGTTGCAATCCTGGGAGCGGGTATCTCGGGCCTAACCGTAGCCTACGAGTTGAGCAAGGTAGGCTATGAATGCACCATACTCGAATCTTCACATCGACCCGGTGGAAGAATATTTACCGTTCGCCATGGTGACCTGATAGATGAGATCGGGAATCGACACTATTGTGAGTTCGACGATGAGCCTCATATGTATTTCAATGCCGGTGCAGCGCGAATTCCGAGTACGCACCGAAACTTGCTGGCTTATTGCAAAGAGCTCAACATCGATCTCGAGATATTCATTAATGAGAACAAGACTTCTTATGTGCAGGATCCTGCGCTGCTCGGTGGCAAGCCTATCCGCAACATCGATTACACAACCCATTCGCGCGGCTTTCTAGCGGAGTTGTTGGCAAAGTCCCTCAATGCTGGCGAGATGGATCAGCCGTTCACCGATCAGGAGGCCGAAACTCTGATGGGCATGGTGCGCTCTTTCGGTAGCCTGGACGAAGATGACCTCTATAAGGGTAGCTTTCGAGCTGGTTATGCCGCCGGTGGATTTCTCGAGCACGGCGTGCAGAAAGACATCATCGCCTTTCGCGATCTGTTGCAGACGCAGATGGGTCGACAACTGTTGAGCGCGAACGAAGGCGATACAGGCCCGATTCTACTTCAGGCCGTAGGTGGCATGGACAAGATAACCGAGGGCTTTACCAAGCATGTTGGTCATCAGATTCGATACCGCTCCATGGTAAATTCTGTCGAAGTGAAAGAGGATGGCGTTGATATCTCCTACGATCAGGATGGTTCGCGGCATCTGTTACAGGCAGATTTCTGCTTCAACTGCATACCTAGCCATTTGATGACCGGTATTAGCAATAATTTCCCAAGCCAGTACGTGGATGCACTTAAATATATTCGTCGCGGCAATGCCTACAAGGCAGCCTTCCAGGCGAAGGAGCGTTTTTGGGAGAAGGACGATATCTACGGCGGTATAAGCTGGATGAACAATCCAAGCAACCAGATCTGGTACCCGAGCTCCGGCATACATAAAGAGAAGGGCATACTGCTCGCCGCTTACGATTTCGGTGACGGTTCATTCCACACTGCCATGACCCATGAGGAACGTATCGAGGCACATTTGAGTGATGGCGAGAAGATTCACCCAAATTACCGTAATCAGGTCGAAAAGCCGATTACAGTTGCCTGGCATCGAATGAATCACATGCTGGGCTGCTCCGCTCGCTGGCAACGTAACCCTAGCGGCTGGACTCACGAGGAAGAAGAGTTGTATCGGGCTCTGCAGCAGCCCGTAAATGGCCGTCACTATATGATAGGCGATCAAGTCAGCATGCACTCTGCCTGGCAGGAGAGCGCAGTCATGTCGGCGCAGTGGGCGATGACGGATATGGACAGGCGACTAAGGGCCTAGAGCCGGGCTCTAATGGGTCTGCTACCAGGCTGGGTGCTATTTATTCAGGGGTTTTGGCCCTGATTTGGAGAAGTAAGAGTATGTTGAAGTCCTTTTTGGCTTTTAGCCTTTGCATAACGTGTATGGGAGGCGTTTACGCGGCAGAAACAGAGCGAGAGCCTTTCGACGATCGCTATTGTACAACCTGTCATGGCGCCGATGGCCGTGGCAACGAGGGTGTTCAGGCTCCCAGACTTGCAGGCATGGAGCCATGGTACCTAAGACGGCAGCTGGAGAACTTTCGTGCCGATAGACGCGGTGTGCATCCTCAAGACAGAGAGGGCATAGCGATGCGTCCGATGGCGACGAAACTCAGCGATGAGTCGATCGATGACATTATCGACTGGGTGGGCAGTTGGGAGTATGTGCCTGCAGAAGCGACTATAGAGGGCGGTGATCCGGCTCGTGGTCGCGGCCTGTATGGTGGTTGTGCCGTGTGCCACGGAGACAGTGCCCAGGGCAACGAAAGCCTTGGTGCGCCGGCTCTAGCCGGCCAGAATGACTGGTACCTGGTCACCCAATTGAAGAATTTCATGGCAGGATATCGGGGTGCCCACCCTGACGATACGTACGGAGCGCAGATGCGCACCATGGTAAATACCCTGCGCAATGAGGCCGGCATTATTAATGTTGTGAGTTACATCAACACGCTTTCCCGTTAGACTAGGTCGAAACGACTATCAGGAGCCGACAATATGCCCATTATAGCTATAGTAAACTTGGTTCTCTTTGCTGCTCTGCTGAGCCTGCTTTACCAATTCTCAAAGAACAGTGCGTTCACCCTTTCCCGTCGCGTATTCATGGGCCTAATTGGCGGTATCGTTTTCGGTATGTATTTACAGGGCGCGTTCGGTGGAAATGCCGAGGTTATGGGGTCTACTCTGGAGTGGACCAATGTGGTTGCGAACAGCTACGTCGCCCTGCTGCGCATGATGATCATGCCCCTTATTCTCATCACCATGATTGCCGCCGTTCTAAAAGTCGAAGAGATTAAGTCCTTAGGGAAGATTGGTGGTACGGTCGTGGGCACACTGATCGTCACTACCGTAATCGCGGCACTGGTTGGTATCACGATAGCGTTGCTATTCGGGCTTAACGCGGGTGACCTGGCCGGCGGTGAGGTGGAGATGGCTAGAGCAGAGGTGCTTCAAGCTCGTCAGGGTAGCGTCGCCGACCTTAGCCTGGCCGAATTGCTGGTCAGTTTTGTACCCTCCAATATATTCTCAGACCTCGCCGGCCATCGCAGCATGTCGATAATTGGTGTGGTTGTCTTCGGCCTGATATTTGGTGTGGCCGCCCTGTTGGTAGCGGAAGATAACGCCGATCAGGGCAAGCGCATCCGCGGCGCTGTAGATACGCTGCAAGCTATTATCATGCGCCTGGTTAAGTTAGTCATGGCGCTAACGCCTTATGGTGTTCTTGCCTTAATGACCAGAGTGATTGCCACATCCGATGGCGAGGCGATCAGGAATCTAATCAGCTTCGTCATCGCTTCCTATATTGCCATCGTCATCATGTTTGCCATACATGCGGCGATCATCATTGGTTTGGGTGCCAATATTAAGACCTATTTTCAGAAAGTCTGGCCTGTGCTTACTTTTGCATTCGTCACCCGCAGCTCTGCAGCGACCATTCCAATGACGATTCGCGCGCAGATTGAAGAGCTCAAGGTGCCTGCGCCCATCGCCAATATTGCCGCATCCTTTGGTGCAACGATTGGTCAGAACGGCTGCGCGGGAATCTACCCGGCTATGTTGGCCGTGATGGTAGCGCCGACCATGGGTGTCGATATCGATTTGAATTTCATTGTTAGCCTGTTGGTAATCATCGCGATCGGCTCTTTCGGCATCGCCGGCGTTGGCGGCGGGGCAACCAATGCAGCCTTAGTTGTTTTGCCGGCAATGGGATTTCCAGTTACGATTGCGGCGCTATTGATTTCTATTGAGCCGTTGATCGACATGGCGCGTACTGCATTGAATGTGAATGGCGCCATCACAACTGGAATGATCACCACAAGACTTCTGGGCGATAAGACGGCTGCGAAAGAGGCGACCATGCCCGATGCGCAATTAACAGAAACATAGTTTATTTTTTGTTGTAACTGAACCGAGGAAAATTACGTCATGATCAATCTTAAGAAGCCATTCACCGCAATTTCTATCGCCGCGTCATTAGCGCTCGTTATGGGTGTTGCCGCTGTAACAAATGCTGCGGAAATCGTGCGAACCGGAGAAGGCAGAAACTTCTATAACAATATTATGATTCCAGCCGGTGCCGAGACGCTTTATTTGAGTGGCTCCGGCGCGAGCCAACAAGCTGATGGCACCTGGGGTGACATGGAGCAGCAGACTATCGATACCTTCAGTCGTTTTCAGGAGACTCTGGAAGCGCAAGGCTGGTCGCTGGAAGATATCGTTCAGGTTCGTGCCTTCGCCGTATCCGGTCCCGATGGCGAGTTAGACTTCGCCGGTTTCAATAGCGGTTACCAACAGTTCTTTGGCAGTGATAGGAATCCCATGAAGCCGGTTCGTTCTTTCGTGCAGATCGCAGGCCTGGTCGTCGATGGCTGGCTCATCGAGATCGAGATTCGTGCGGCGAGAATGCCTGACTAAGGAAGTACAGGACAAGGTCTTGAATTCTGGAAGGCCAGTGGGATGTGTGAACATCTCACTGGCCTTTTTTATGAGCTGACAGGAAAGAACAGTTATCCAGATTGGCATTCCAAGAAAATCGATTTGACGGTGTTCTTCGACCTGCCGTTCACTTACACTTTCTGCTCTTCTATTGTTAACCCTTATTACAAGGCTATGCATCATGATCAGCATTCCTCGTCTACTAGTCATTCTATTGTTGTGTACTTCCTCAGCCATCAATGCGCAGACGCAGTTCGATGTGTTTGAGGCCAGCATCCCCGAGATACGCAGCGCTTTAGAGCAAGGACGGCTTAGTTCTGTGCAATTGGTCCAGCAGTATCTGGATCGCATACAGGCCTATGACAGGCAAGGGCCCAGGCTCAACAGCATCGTGCGCCTCAATGCCGATGCGCTGGACATTGCGCGGGCACTGGATGAGGAGAGGCAGCGAACCGGTTCTCGCGGTCCCCTGCATGGTATGCCGATAGTGGTAAAAGACAACTACAATACCGATGACATGCCGACGACGGGAGGCTCCGTTGCCCTGGCAAATTTTGTGCCTAGCGAAAATGCGGCGCAGATCGACAAGCTTATTCAGGCGGGTGCCATCATCCTGGCGAAGACTAACTTGCACGAATATGCCTATGGTATTACCAGCATTGGCTCTCTGCTTGGGCAGACTCGCAACCCCTATGATCCCAGACGTGTGCCCGGTGGTTCCAGCGGCGGCACTGGCGCCGCAGTAGCCGCGAGCTTTGCCGCAGCCGGCTTCGGCTCCGACACCTGCGGCTCGATTCGCATCCCTTCCGCATTCAACAATCTTATTGGGCTGCGTCCCAGTAAGGGGCTTTCCAGTATCTATGGAATTCTGCCGCTCTCACATACCCAGGATGTGGCTGGCCCCTTGGCGCGCAGCGCAGAAGACCTGGCTATTATTCTCGATGTTGTTATCGGCTATGACGCTCGCGATGAGGCAACGGCGATTGTGCAGGGGGCCTCTCTTCCTGGTTTTGTTGAGCGACTTGGTTCGGTCGATTTGTCCGGGCTACGCATCGGTAGGCTGCAGGAATATTTCGAGGGTACCGACGCCAACTTGCGTAGATCCCTGGAAGACGCACTGGATTGGTACGAGCAGCAGGGCGCCGAGATAATCGATGTAGAGATACCAGACATGGCCGACCTGATTCGGCGCTCCGGATTGATCGGTCATGAATTCAAGCCAGATATCGATCAATACCTGGCGCAGTTTTCTGTCGATGAGAACCTGAATCTGAATCTGAATAGTATCGTGAGTCAGGGTTTGTATCACGAGGCGGTGGGTGGGGTGCTGAGCCGATCGAATGAATCGGAGTTAGATGAGCAAGCCTACCAGCTTGCGATCGCCACCAGAGCGCAGCTGCGCAAGGCGATAGAGGCGGTGATTGCCGAGCTTGCATTGGATGCGATCGCCTACCCGACGATTAAGCGCACACAGGTTTTTACCGGGGAGGCGCAGGCCGGCAGCAATTGCAGCCTAAGTGCCAACTCGGGTCTGCCGGCGCTGTCGATGCCCGTCGGCTTCACTGGCAATGGCTTGCCAGTGGGCCTGGAGCTTCTGGGCGGCTTTCTGCAGGACGCCGAACTTCTTGCCATGGCGTATGCCTATGAGCAGGCGTTAACGCCGCGGCGTGCGCCTTCCACAACACCTCCCCTGGAATCTGGCCTGGCGCCCAGGGCACAGACCTTCAGTCTTAGCTTCGAGCGATCCTCAATACGGCTTTGGGCAGAATTCGAATTCGATGTACTAACGAACCTGTTTCATTTCGATATACGCAAAGAGCCCGGCAGCAGTGGGATTGTTCACGCTGCCACCCTGGTTATCGATCGTGATGAGGATGGGGATGCCCAAGATCCTATTGTGTTAAATCTACTCCCCCCGGATACCGATGCCGCACAGGGAAACCATTTTATGTCCGCTCAGTTCAGAGATGCGGTAGTCGATAGGCGGGTATATCTCAGAGTGTTTGCTGACTCATTTCCTCGCACAGGAGTCGCTCAGCTGCTAGAGTAGTCGCAAATAAGCCTTACTGTTCTGAGAACCAAACCAAGAGGTATTACGATGAAGCCCAGCATCAGACTACGAGTGATTACTTATCTATTTGCCTTCAGTGCATCCGCCTTTTCCGGACTGTTACTTGCTCAGGCTCCCGAACTCGATTTCGACTTCTTCAAGAATGAAGTGCAACCTATCTTCCTTGCTAAACGCGAAGGCAATGTGCGCTGTATACAGTGCCATACCCGGAGCAGCAACTTTAGGCTGCAAGGGCTTGAAGAGCATCAACTGTTCTGGACCGATGAACAATCGCGCATGAATTTCGAGTCGGCGAGTCAGTTTGTGCTTGCGGGCGAAGACCCTCTGCGAAGTCGTTTCATGACCCATCCTCTTGCTGCTGACGTGGGCGGCGATCCCTTTCATGGCGGCGGCAAGCACTTCCATAGCCAGTTCGACCCCGAGTGGAGGATCATGGCGGATTGGGTTGCCGGCGCAAAGGTCAGGCGTACACCATCAAGTGTAGCGGTGCGCATTATTCAAACCAATGCCGCCGGCGACGATTCGACGGTAATCGACCCTGAGTCGAATAAAGTTGTTGGCACCATATCGGATATAGCCATTCCACATGGGGTGGTCGGAGCGCCGGATGGTTCTCAGATCTATATTACCAATGAGTCCATGCATTCTCTGGATATCGTAGATGCTAGAACCCTGCGTGTTAAGCGACGCATTCCTCTCAGTGGGAGGCCTAATAATGTCGCGGTAACCGGTGACGGTAGTAAGGTCTATGTGGCGATCATGGAGATGCCTGGCTCGGTTGATATCATCGACGTGGCCAGCATGACGAATGTAAAGACGCTGCCAGTGAACGGCGCCATTCACAATGTCTATGTGACGCCGGATAGTCGTTACGCCGTTGCCGGATCGATACAGACTAGAACCATCAATGTTATCGATACCCGAACAGATGAATTGGCGTGGGAACTTGAGATGAGCTCGGGAATTCGCCCCATGACATTCGATACCAAGGCCGATGGCTCAACCAGGAGTATCTTTGTACAACTCTCCGGCTTTCATGGTTTTGCCGTTGTCGACTTCGACAAGAGAGAAGAGGTGGCCAGAATCGAGCATCCGGCAGTACCGGGGGAGGAGGCCCATCTAGACGGTCTGCAGGGAGCACCTGCCCATGGTCTGGCGGTTTCACCGGATGGCAAGATGCTCTGGTCGACAAGCAAGGTGTATAGCCATGTCTATATTCATTCTCTGCCTGATCTACAAGAGATAGGGCGTGTCTTTGTAGGACAGCATCCCGAGTGGATAACTTTTACGCCCGACGGTAAGCGGGCCTACATCGGTGCGGCCGGAGACAACGTCACCTATGCCGTAGACGCGATAAAGATGGAAACCATCGCGAAGATTCCTGTTGGACAGGTACCTAAGCGTATTGCCATGGTGCGCATGGCGCTGGATTAAAAGCGAG
>CAJQHM010000095.1 GCA_905478195.1 uncultured Pseudomonadales bacterium | reverse complement strand
CGCTTCACGGATTTTAGAGACGAGGAGAATCCTTATATGTACCACTGTCATATTCTCGAACATGAAGACAGGGGCATGATGGGGCAATTTGTGATCGTCTAGGTGACGTTGTGTTGGACAAGGCGGTCAAGTAGAGTGATTATTTGCTCATGATAAAAACGGCAGACGAGATAATAATGATAACAAGCAATGCGATGTGTCGTGGCGAGCCCGGTAAGAGAGAGCTGCCGCGTTCAATTCTACTAAGCCTATCCTTAACTCTCTCGCTTATTGCGCCCTTCGCTAGCGCGCAGATAGAGAGCTTTAGTGCAGTCAGTGATGAGATGCTGAATAGCCCGGCATCGGGCGAGTGGCTTAGCTGGCGCGGAACGCCTGCGGCATGGGGCTATAGCCCACTGGACCAGATCAATACCGAGAACGTCGGTCAGCTTCAGCTCAAGTGGTCGTTTGCCCTGGATGATACCGGTGCGATTCAGGCAGCTCCGCTGATCCACGATGGCATTATGTTTATCCCTTCCGCACGAGGCGTCATTCAGGCTCTGGATGCCGTTACTGGCGATCTGCTGTGGGAGTATAGGCCGGCTCCGCCTACCGAGGAGTTCATTAACTCCGGCGCAGGTACCCGTGCCGCAGTGTTGCCCGCCGGTGCTTTTGCCGGAGTTGGTAGAGGCGTGCAGAAGAACATCGCTCTCTATGGTGAGATGATCTATGCGTCAACGGAAACGGCGAGCATACGCGCTATCGATGCCCGCAGCGGTCTGCTGGTGTGGGAGACCCAGGTAGCAGATCCAACACTCGGTTATTTCTATACGGCAGGGCCTATCATCGCCAACGGTACATTGGTGACCGGCATTACCGGCTGCGATCGCTACAAGGATGATGTCTGTTTTATCACCGGTCATGATCCCGCAACGGGTGAAGAAAAATGGCGTACCTCAACCGTGGCCAGACCGGAAGATCCCGGTGGCGATACCTGGGGTGATCTGCCACTAAGATTTCGCGCTGGCAGCGACGCCTGGGTAGCGGGGTCCTATGACCCGCAGGCGAATCTAATCTACTGGGGTACTGCACAGGCGAAGCCCTGGGCTAGAGCAGTCCGCGGCACCGATGGTGATGCCCTCTATACGAATTCAACACTGGCGCTTAATCCCGATAACGGCGAGATGGCCTGGTACTTCCAGCATATTCCTGGAGAGACTCAGGACATGGACGAGGTCTTCGAGAATATCCTCGTCGATATCGATGGGCGAAAGTCGCTCTTCAAGATGGGCAAGCTCGGCATTCTGTGGCAACTTGACAGGGAGACTGGACAGTTCATTAAGGGCACCGACATCGGCTATCAGAATATTGTAAATCTCGATCCAATTACCGGGCAGATCACTTACAGAGATGGCATGATTCCGCGCATAGGCGAGGAACTGAACATGTGCCCGAGCACTTCGGGTGTGAAGAGTTGGCGCGCCATGGCATATTCGCCGGACACAAGCGCTATGTATATTCCGATTACCCTCAACTGCGAGCTCGCGACTTTCGGGCCCACAGAACGGCAGTTAGGTGGTGGCGGGGCCGGCCCGGTGCGGCGAGTTAATTATCACCATCCACAGTCCGACGGAAATCTGGGCGAGATACTCGCATTGGACATTCCAAGCGGTGAAGTAAAATGGCGCTATCGCTCGCGAGCCCCGTTCAATACAGCCGCACTAACTACCGCCGGTGGCCTAGTGTTCGCTGGAGACTGGAATCGCACGATGTCGGCGCTGGATGCGAACAATGGCGAGCTGCTGTGGCAGGTAAGGCTCGCCACATCAAACCAGGGCTTTCCCATCAGCTATAGCGTTAACGGCAAGCAATATATCGCCATGCCTGTAGGTACCGGCGGTGCTAGCTGGTCGGGTAGCCTGCCCCGAGAGTTGGCGCCCGAACTAAGCCGGCCACGTAATGGCAGTTCCATTAACGTATTCGCTCTTCCAGACTAATGGGTAACTGTATGGCAAGATTAAAACTAGTAGCCGCGCTCTCCGCTGCTGTGTGTGCCCTAGGTGTAAGTTATGCCCAGGGTGGGACAGTCTGGGATGGCGTCTATTCGAGTGAACAGGCAGAACGTGGCGAGGCAGTTTATAAAGGGGCTTGCATCGCCTGCCATGGTCAGGATCTAGGCGGTAACAGTAATTCTCCAGGGCTGGTTGGAATGGGTTTCATGTTCCTCTGGGAGGGGAGAACGCTTGGCGCGTTCTTTGAAAAAATTCGGGAAGAAATGCCAACTGATAGACCGGGCCAACTGCCAGCTCAGGACTATGTAGATGTGGTTGCCTATATTATGCAGGCGAATTCATTTCCCGTTGGAGATAATGAGCTGCCCTACGATGCAGAAATTTTGGATGGCATAGCAATAGCGCCAAAATCCTAACTCTGCATCATGAAACTTGCTTGGCCAGGATGCCTTCGGGGCGGCGCTAGTCCGCTCTTGGAACCTGCCCAGGTTTCGAACTAAAGGATCTGAAGCTCGGGGGCATTTTTACGCTTGGCTGCCTTGACTAGTCGAGACCTCTGCCGCCGATCTGTTCTGAGCAAAGTGAAATTCTTCTAACTTAATATCGTCCAGACCAATCTGGTCAAATGGGTCTTCCATAGCGCTTTGCACGTTATGCAAAGAGATTAGAATAAAGCCATGAATTACGCTTATGCCATAGATGATCAGTGGGCGCGCAGGCCATCTGGCAGGGCATTCATTTAGTTTCCTATCTTCTGCTATTGGAATTGAGAACTTTCACGTTTATTTGGCGACAAGAAAGCATTTTCCATGCTGCCATTTAGAACGTTATGTGGCGAGCAGTTCAGAAAGTCGCATGGGCATTGAAAGGGCTCGCAGTACCACCTTTAATCGGATTGATCTGAATCGCTGTCATGAATTCCCAACGTTGTAGACGGGCTGCAGTTTCCGCCACTTCCTTCAGATAGCCGTTGTCCACGATGGGCAGGCCAAGATTAACTTGCGTTAGTTGGTGTATGGGTCTGTTGATTCCTTCCACACCGGAGGGCTGTACATCGTTAACCGCATCGCCTATCAGAATTGCCACGTCTCGCTCACGCAAGAAGGGCAGTACCGAAGCATGTAAGCCTGCACCGCCCTGGCCATATTGCCAGGGGCCCTCGGCATCGCGCTTCGCCCATCGCCCTGTGCGAACGAATAGTGCATCGCCACTACCGATAGTCACTCCAGCAAATTCCTCCCAGGCGAGAAGGTCTTCCACGTAGATTGGTGTGCTCGGGTCCAGCCAATCGACGCCGCGCATAAGCGGCATGTCAACCAGTATGCCGCGAGTCACATAGGAGGTGCCCATTCGATCGATGCCTAAGTCTTCGCAACCGGTGGCTGTCAAATTCTGCGGGTAGCCATTGAAGATGATGTATTCGCCATCGATCTCGGTGCGGTAATGACACAGTGCATCAAGATGAGAGAGCATGCCATCGTGCAGTGAGAACTGAATCTCATCGAGTGCGAAAGTAGGCTCGCCGGTCACAGGGTCGAGTCTACTCATCCAGTGTTCGGTTGGGCCGAAGGCGGCGCTGTCTATCGCCGGAGGCTCGGTGGTCACGAAGTGCTGTAGGGTCACTGTTTCCCCAGTCTGAACCAAGCCGGCCGCCTGTTTCGTCTTCTGGGCCGTAATCAGGTTCAATGTGCCGCGTTGGTCGTCGGGACCCCATCGCCCCCAGTTGGAAAGCTCGTCTTCCCAGCGGGCAAGTGTTTCCAGCGTTACCCGGACCGAGGCGTCCTGAGTTGAGGGGTGACTCTGAAAATCTTGGGAAAAAGCGGTGTTCAGCATTAGTGCAGCAGAGCAAGCTAAGCCGATTCGAGTGAGTGATCCGATAACTGTGCAGACGTTACGCATGGGGCAGTGCCTCCTGGTGATAGACGAACTGCTGACCAGAATAAAGAGCTTGAGTGGCGGAGTCTACAGATATTGAACGTGGCGAATGCTAGCGCAGATATTCGAGGGTCACGGCCCGAACCGCCTGTCTTACACCTCTGGACATGGCCTTGGTGGAAATTGTCGCCTTCACGATGCCATCAATGTCTTTACCAATCTGAAACCGCTCCTCGGCACGCTTGCCGATGAATTGATCTTCGTAACCATCCCAGGCGAAGAAATCCCCCCAGCTGTGGCGATGAGATTCCTTGTAGTAGACCACTTTTAGCCCTGTGATATTGCCTTGAAGATCCATGCCAATGAGGCTGTCAATCTCGCCGCTATAGCCACTGGGTTCCGGGTGGGTATCGGCGGAGACGAAGGCATAGCCTATCAGTGTCTTCTCGCCAGAGTCCGGGTCAGTCTTATAGGCCTTGTAGACGGGCACCTCGCCTTCCTTGTCGGAGAAGCTGTCCGCTCCGGGGACTACCTGTTTCATTAGCCTGAGCGAGGTGTGATCCTTGTTGGCTGCATAGACATCCGAATTTGGTCCGCCACTGAATAGCGCCACAGCTATAAGCAGGGCTATAGAGAGCAGCGACCTGCGAGGTGGCTTCACTGTGTATTGCCTCAACATGGGTTTGCGACTTCCTCGATCTCTTTGAATCACACTGTATCTAAATTATTCCTTAACAGCCCGCATGAATACAGGTCTGTGGCGGATTCAGGCCGTATATTGGCAATTTTTTTGACTCAGAACAAGTTGCGCGCGTCGAATGGTCGCGGGCAGCCGGTGATCTGCGCGACTAGCTGCGACGTAGTAAGATACATGTCCTGCAAGAAATTATGCCCTTGAGAGTCAGCGGAAAGTGAATAAGGAGGCAACAAATTGAGCACAATAGGCAAAAAACCAACATTAGCAGCCGCCATGATGGCTATCGTTGCGACCTTTAGCCTACCGGCACAGGCACTCGAGAAGCCCGAGTACTCTGTTCTGTATGAAGACGGAAAATTCGAGTACCGCCTCTACCAGCCCTATATTGTGGCCGAGACGGAGATGGTAGGAATGGATGATTCCTCCGAAGCCTCGAACGAGGGCTTCAGGCGCTTGTTTGACTATATCAGTGGAGCAAACTCGGCAAAGAGTAAGGTAGCTATGACGGCGCCTGTGCAACAGTCTAGGATCGACTCCAGCGAGAAAATCGCGATGACTGCCCCTGTGCAGCAATTTGAGACAGAAACTGGTTGGCGGGTAGGCTTCATGCTGCCTGGCAAATACAGTATGGAGAACGCGCCAGTTCCCAGCGATGACAGAGTCTACCTGCGACTAATACCTGCGCGAACCATGGCTGTGGTGCGATATTCAGGCCGCTGGACAGAGCGAAACCTTCAAAAACAGCAGGCGCGTCTGCTGCAACGCGTCGAGGCGGACGGCCTGACTATACAATCGAGTCTAGAGTCTGCATTTTACAACCCGCCATTTATGCCCCCCTTCATGCGACGTAACGAGATCATGGTCGAAGTTCAGGGTCTGCCGGAGTCGCTCAGTGATGCGTTGAGTGCCAACGCATCGCGTTAGAACCGGCGCATTGAAAAATGCGCATTCGTCACTATAAACGGTTATCACAACTGCGCTATTCTGCTATTCTCAATGCAGAATTCTTCATCAATACAATAAAATACCTGAGCCCGTAGCCCGGGGAAAAACGAATAGGTACGGCAATGAGTCTGGTAAATTTTGCGAAGATTACAAAACTGCTAAGCGATAACAAGCACAGGGCAAAGCACAAGCAAGAGTTGTTTCAGGAAGTGATGCTGATGGTTTTGGCTAGAGTGACGCGTGCCGATTCCAATGTTGAGACGGTTGAGATAGAAAAAGTACAGCAGGTGCTTAAAGATGAGCTGGATCAGGATTTTTCAGTCGCGGAAATTCGTACCGCATCTTCCTCCGAAGTTTTCGAGAGAGAGTCGTTGGAGAGTTTTCTGTCCACAGCCACACGCAAGCTGGATGAAAATGAGCGCATGGTGATTCTGGCCTCTTTGAAAAAAGTGATTCGCAGCGACGATATTATTCGCAGTTTTGAATTGGATTTCTTCGACCGTGTCGCTTTATCGCTGCGCGCAACACCTTCGGAGATCGCAGGTTTGAGCGCTGACTAGCGCTCGACCCCGTTCTTCAAAGCAGTTAATTCTATGCGTAGGTGGCGGCTCAAAAGCCTGTTGCAAAGGCGAGTGTTTGCCCTAAAGATCTCTTTATGACCGCTACCTCCAATCCTCTTTTCGCTAATCTCCGTGTTGTCGAGCTCGCCTCGATGATTCTGGCGCCATCGGCCGCTGTCATTTTGGCCGACTACGGCGCGGAAGTAATCAAAATTGAACCGCCTAAGACCGGAGACTTAAATCGTCATTGGCACAAGATTAACGGCCTGCCAATTTCCGACATGGCCTACGGTTTTCAGGTAGACAATCGCAACAAGAAGAGTGTGGTTCTGGACCTGAAGACGCCAGCCGCCTACGAGGCGCTGTGCAGGATAATTCGCGAAGCAGATGTATTAATTACCAACTATCGACTCAAGGCCTTGGACAAACTCAAGCTGGATTACGAGACTATTCGTGCGCTAAACCCACGCATCATCTACGCGCTGGCAACGGGCTTTGGTGAGGAGGGGGAGGAGGCGCACAAGCCGGGTTATGACACCGTGTCCTACTGGTCGCGTTCTGGCATAGAGCATCAAATATTCCCCTATGAGGGCTGGCTCGCACAATTTCCCTATGGCTCTGGTGACCATCCAAGTGGCATGGCCCTGTTTGGCTCTATTATGACGGGCCTTTATCAGCGTGAAAGAACTGGAGAGGGTTGCAAGGTCTCTACCTCGCTCCTGGCAAACGGAGCCTGGTCGAATGCCGTTATGTTGCAGGCGCAACTTGCCGGTGCTGAATTTAGAGAGAAGCGCCCACGCGATAATGCCTATAATTTTATTTCCCTACACTATCCCACTAGCGACAATCGCCTGCTGAAGATGAGCATGGTAAATACGCAGAAGAACTGGCGGCCCTTCTGTGATGCTATCGATCGTAATGATCTGCCCGAGGATTCGCGCTTCTGTGACAACGAGGCGCGGGTCGCGAATATGCCAACGTTAATCAAAGAGCTCACCGAGACCATACAGAAACAACCTATCGCCCACTGGGTGCAAAGATTGGATGTGGCAGATGTTCCACACACGGTAGTCTCTAACTATGAGGAGGCTGCCAACGACAGGCAGAAAGAGGCGAACGATATCATCGTCCCCCTGGACCATCCCGAGCATGGTGCTATGCGCACCGTGAATAGCCCCTTCCAGGTGAGCGGCGCCGAAAAGCTTCCGGCAAAGGCTGCACCTAAATTAGGCGAGCACACCGACGAAGTATTAATGGGATTTGGATACAGCAGCGAGGAGATCGAGGCGTTGTCTGAAGAGAATTAAGGCATCAGAGCAGGCAAGCGCGTGTGCAGGAAAGTAGGTATCTAGAAGATGAACGAAGCGACTGAAAGAGATCCGCAAATAATCAGACAGAAATTAAACCACGACACGGCCAAGATAGCTTGGAGCGCTCTGCATGAGCATCAACAGCAGCAGAGTGTCATCACTGTTTCTGTCGATCTCGATCTGATCGATGTCGCCTGCGAATTTACCCTGGACAACCATGAGCAGGTAAAGGCCTGGCTTGGGCATGCCAAGATCGAAAAAGTGAGCGACGATCAGGCGCAGGCATGGCTGGCTGTAGAACGAGAGTTATGGGCTGTTGTAGTGGCTCCCTGGATATTGGTGCAGGAACCAAAACCGGGTATGAATTAGCCGGACATAAGATTATCAAAGGCAAGCAAAGACAAGCAAAGACAAGCCCTATGGATTTCTCTAGCAACTGTGCATGGTGTGAACGCCCCAAGACTGCAGGCCCGACTTGTTCGAATTGCGGTGCAGACTATGCCAAGGCGGAGGCGATCAAACTGCGTGGTAAGGCGGATATAGCAGCGGTAACGGCGGCTGGATCAAGCGCAGCCGATAAGGGTTTTACTAGTGTGGTCATCGACGATAGCGCTGTCGTTGCAGACCCAAATCTAGAGAAAAAAATCTGTATAGCTGCAATGCCGTCCATGCTGGCCTTCGCTTTTCTGGTGCAGATCAGCGGCTTCGGTACTAGCGTGCAGAGAATCGTCTTTGGCATGCCAATACACGAACTTGGCCATGCGACGGTGTCCTGGTTCTGTGGCTTTAATGCCGTGCCCACCCTATGGAAAACACTGAGTCCCGCCGATCGCGGTATCGCGGCTAGCATCGTCCTGTTTGTCGCAATAGTCGCATTGGCTAACCATGGCAGACAGAATATGAAGAATGCCTGGATCGTAGTCGCAGTCTTCCTATTGCTGCTACAGGGCATCGGCACGTTTATGCTCAGCGAACGGGATGCCCAGCAATACATCTTGTTCGGCGGCGATGGCGGGGGCATGGTGCTGGCCGCGCTGTTAATGCTCTCGTTTTACTTCGGTAAGCAGACCCAGCTCTACTCGGGCGGGCTTCGATGGGGTTTTCTGGGCATAGGTGCCGCCGCCTTTGCCGATATGTTCATGATCTGGGTGCGCTCGATGAACGACCGCTTGCAGGTTCCCTATGGCCTCACCGGCGGCGAGCCCACCGACGCCTTCAAGCTTATCAACTACCACACCTAGAGCTGGGAGCAGTTGATCTCAAGGCATGTGACCGTCGGACTTGTTTGTCTCGTGATCCTCCTGGGCTTCTATCTATGGGGCATCAAGCAGGCCAGTGAGATGGTATTGAGAAAAGAGTTAGCAGACGCGTCGGCGCCTGCGAATGCCGCCCAAAGTCCTTCTATAACGCTGCCATCGGATAGTTGAGCCGGGTCAAATCCGCCTGAGGGCGCTGTTTTATTGCGGCCATTCTAGGTAAACTGTGCCGCGTTCCCAGAATTAAAAAGGTAGTAAAGAATGAGCACTCCAGTACTTCTGAAAAATGATAAGCACGCGAATCTGAAAGTGATCGAGTCCGGTGACTATGCGCGTTACAAAGATCAGCATCTAATACCGATTATCTCCCAGGATTTCTTTACCCTCGCCGCGGAATTCCCCCTGGTGTTCGTGAAGGACAGCAGCGGCAATCAGTTCGTCCCCGTAGCTATCATGGGGTTGCGGGAGGGATACAATCTCTACTGCCAGACTGATCAGTGGAAGGCTCAGGTTGTGCCGGTACGCTTCAGCAATGCGCCTTTTTCAATAGTGCGTATCGACGAGGAGAATGATCAACTGGCCGTACTCATCGATGAAGAAAGTTCTCAGTTGAGTACCACTGAGGGAGAGGCCCTGTTTAAGGAAAATGGCGAGAGGACTGAGTACCTCGAGAAGAAAATCGAGTTTCTGGTTCAGACTGCACAGCAGACTGTACAGACGGAAAATATCTGCAAGATATTTGCTGAAAAAGACCTGCTCGTCACACAGCAACTGCAGCTACAGCATCGGCCGGATGCCCCCGCTTACAATATCGGTGGCATATACACAGTCGATGAGCAGAAGCTCAATGCACTGTCCGACGAAGACTACTTGGATCTGCGTCGTCAGGGGATAATCCCGCTGATCTATGCCCATCTAAGCTCTCTGCAACAATTGCGCCGAATCTCTGAGATGCAATATAACGCTGATAAGGCGGGCGAAACTGATTCTTAGTAGGTCGCTAAAAAATAAAGTCTAATTTGCTCTCAATTAGTTGACAGCGGTTGGGCTTTATTTTTGGCGGAAGTTTGTGGTGAACCTGACTGACGGAGAGACAGCGGCTGCGAGTCATCGCTGTGGCCTAGAAGTCTATTTTGGTTCCGATATAGAAGAACTCAGATAGATCCCTGGCAAGACCCTTGGGATTGAGTGCGATCAGGCCGCTATCGACGCGGACATTTCCCGGAATCGCGGTCCAGCGTACTCGAAGTTCAATGTGCTGGCCCATGTAGCTTCCAGAACTACCGGTGATGTCTCTCTGTCCCGTTCTGCCCCAGCTGTCTCGATTCTCGGCAAGCCAAAAGTGCCGGTAGTCTGCCATCAAGGCGATATTTTTCCACGGCGTCGCCGTTAGACGAATACCGGGTGTGATGATGTTGCTGCGGCTTATAGGCGCATACAGGGCAACTGGACCAAATTCGAAGGCGGTTACGCCGAAGAGGGTATCGAAGCGACCACTGTCTCCATCGAAGGGGCTATTATCGCCACTGGCATAGTTGAGTTCAAAGATGGCCCGGAGTCTGGAAGGCGTGTCGAAACTATAGGCAAGTTCTATGCGTTGATGGAAAGCCTGGTGGTCGAGATCTACCGTGTCCGCCGGGTTGCTAGACCCGCGGCGCTCGCCTAGCTGAAAAATGGTCTCTAGATTTATATCCCAGGTGTTGGGCGCGGCGGCGGAGCGAATTCGAAAGCCGAAGGTGTGCAGCTCGCGATTGCTGGTTTCTAATTTCCGCGTGTCTTTCTCTTTCAACAATAGATAGTAAGTTTCTAGATTTAGATTCAAGGCATCATTGTTAAGCAGAGTCGGCAGTAAGTTAGGCAGACTCGCGAAAGCGCCATGCAGTCGCAGCGCTTCACTAGACTTGTCGGCTTGACGTTCGTTGTCCAACAGGCTCAGGCGATCTCTCGGAGTACGCCGCACAGGTTGAGTGGATAGGAATTTGAATTCATTGCCGTTCGCTTGCTGGTGTGTAAACGACACGCCGTCAAAGGAATTGATGGTATTGCGATAACGATTTCTTGCGACCAGAGTCCGAGTTCCCCAGTCTTGAGTGAATCGTCCGATCCGAACCTCGCTAGCGCCATTCTCGCCAAACTTTAATCCCACATTTGCCTGCAGTATATCGAGGGAATCGACATGGGAAGTGCTCAGCCTGGTGTCTCTATCGGCCTGCCCCTGCCTTGAGTCCATCACCTCGACCTGAGCGCTGAAGCGCTCTCGCTTGTATTCGGCGTCTATCGTAGTGCGATAGAAGAAGACCCCATCGTTGTCGCTGGCGCCAGCATAGACATTGCCATTGTAGTGTTCGAAGCGACCCTGATGCTCACCGCTGATGGTGAAGCCATTATCTAAGCCTAGCGCATCGGAGAGAGTCCAGGGGCCTTCGGCCCCATAGGCAGCAACGCTTAGTGCGAATAGGGTGGTTGATACGACAAGTGATTTCAGGGCGGAGTTGGCACTAATAGAGGGCATAATATTTTCAGTTTTTTAATTAGTAAGATAATCGGAACGGCACAATGCTACACCAGTCTCGGTCTTAGATCACGGCTTGCAAGGGGATAAGTGCGCAGCATGTGTTTCTTGAGCTTTCTAGCTAATGAGGTAGCGAATGATCATGGCAATAAAGAGAACAACCATCAGAGGCATCATGTAGCGAGACATCTTGCTCAGCTCCTCGTCTGATTTCTCGCTGCCGTATTTCTCTAGCAACGGAATTCCAACGATTAGAACCACGAAGAGTATGGCGAGTATTCCGAATAAGACTGTCATTGGATGCTTCCTACGTCGATCGAATTAGGAGTGACTTCATTCTAAATGATATTGACCGAGCATACACGCATGGACTTTCTGTGTATTCCCTTTTACCCTCGGTGAATATACCGAGGATAAATTTTATGACGCATCTAATGCTACGTACGCTACGTACAAAATTCTTTTCTAATGGAACTCTTTCAATGAAGAGGTTGGTCAAGGTCTGGCTGTCTCTTTGTGCCTTAAGCCTTCTAGGAGCCTGTAGGCTGGTAGTCGTAGCCAGCCCTGGCGATGAGAACTCGCAGACCCCTTGGAATTGGAGTGAAGACTACGTGCTGGAACAAGTGGGTCATGTTC
Source organism: uncultured Pseudomonadales bacterium (assembly GCA_905478195.1). GTDB lineage: Bacteria > Pseudomonadota > Gammaproteobacteria > Pseudomonadales > Pseudohongiellaceae > UBA9145. Next base: position 5,251 of record CAJQHM010000095.1, on the reverse strand, counting down.
GTGCCGGCAAAGATCTCAATCCCGAAAGTTGGCCCGGTGGCGCCCGTGTTGCCGTATTGCTTTCCTACGATGTAGATAACGAAACAGTTATGGGTTTGAGAGCCGGGGAGATTAGCGTGGGTCCCTTGTCTCAGGGGCAGTATGGGCATCGTGTAGCCTTGCCACGAATCGTAGAGCTAATGAATGAAGAGAATATTCCAACCACATTTTTCTTTCCTGCCTGGAGTATGAAGATCGCGCCTGAGCAGGCCGCCTTGATCAATGAGTCAGGCCTGCATGAAATAGCGGTACACGGCTGGATACATGAACTGAACACGGCTCTGGATGCTGAGACCGAAGAGCGGCTGCTTCGGCAGGCTGTAGAGGAGATAGAGACTATTTCCGGAAAATCGATTGTGGGATATCGGGCTCCTTCTTGGAATCACAGCCCCAATACACTCAGTATCGTGAAAGAGATGGGCTTCCTCTATGAAAGTTCTCTCATGCATGATGATCGTCCCTATGAATTATTGTTAGACGGCGAGCCTACCGGAATCGTGGAGCTGCCCGTGGAGTGGATCCTCGACGATGCACCTCTGTTTAATCCCAGGGGAAATAGCTACATGAATCCCCGTGATGTTATGCAGGTCTGGATTGACGAGTTCGACAGAGCGTGGGAAGAAGGCACGCTATTCCTGCTGACTATGCACCCTCACGTGACGGGGCACCGATCGCGCATAGTGGCTCTGGAAGGCCTTATCGAACATATCAAAGCAAAAGGCGATATCTGGTTCGGTACTCACGAAGAGGCTGCGCGATACGTTCGTCAGCAGGCTGGCATGAACTAGAGCGAAACTGTGGGCTTATTCAGCATGGCTTTTAGAGCGGCGCGTTCCAGTGCTGCATTTCTCCTAATGCGAGACAAGTGAAAAATTAAAAAGATCGAAGTGGGCGGATATGCGCAGCGTTTGCTAGCAACAACAGCCTGGCCTTAATAAATGGGCCAAGCGCTTGGAATTTTCGATCTCACTCTCTATGATTCGAAGTAATCGTTCGCTCCTCCTATCGTCGCTACCTTAAAGAGCAATCCTATGCTTAGAAAAATATGCCTGTCATGCCTCCTTCTCTGCGTACTCCCCAATTCAAACGCGCAGCAAGCTTCGAGTCTTGAAGTTGCGGAGAGTATCAAAGCCTACCGCAGCGATAACGAAAAACAAATCCTGCAGGACTTCGTCGAACTCCTGTCATTGCCTAACGATTCAATAAATTTGGCGGACATGGCGGTCAACGCCGAACATATCGAGAATCTATTGCAGCAGCGAGGGTTCGAAACGCTACGCCTCGAGGCGGGCAGGGCGCCCTATGTTTTTGGCGAGCTGCTTTCGCCGGGGGCTACCGAGACTCTGCTGCTCTATGCCCACTTCGATGGCCAGCCTACGCAGATTGAGAACTGGGTATATCCGCCGTTTACGCCCACACTCTTGGATGCTCCGCTGTCTTCCGGTGGTACGCCCATCGATATGAATGGCGTGAGTGGCCGCTTCGATCCTGAATGGCGGCTCTATGCGCGCTCGGCAGGCGACGACAAGATGCCGGTGATTGCGCTTATTCATGTCTTGGATGCAATGCGTCAGAACGGCATCCCACTGTCGGTAAACTTGAAGGTGCTTTTCGATGGAGAGGAGGAGCGTGGCTCACCTAGCCTCGGCGCTATTATCGATGCGAACCCAGGTCTGTTTGAGGCCGACCTCATGCTCTTCAGCGACGGGCCAATGCATCAGTCACGACGCGCACAATTAGTATTTGGTGTGCGCGGTGGGCGCACTCTGGACATGACGACATACGGCGCTGTGAGACCGCTGCATTCAGGTCATTACGGCAATTGGGCGCCCAACCCGATCATGCGCATGGCCTATCTGTTGACTAGCATGCGTGATGAGAGCGGTCGCATTCTTATCGACGGCTACTATGACAACGTTGCGACTCTCTCGGAGAGAGAGCGAGAAGCCATCGATACCATGCCTAATATCGAAGCGATGCTGCAAGATGAGCTAATGGTGAACATGCCCGAAGGTGCTGGGATGCGTATCGAAGAGTTGGTTACCTTGCCGGCTTTTAACGCGCGCGGGTTCATAGCTGGGGGTGTCGGCAATCAGGGGCGAAATATCATTCTCTCTACGGCGACTGCTTCTATTAATCTGCGTCTGGTACCGAATCAGGATCCGGAAAGAATCAGAGAGATCATCGAGGCGCACGTTAGCGCCGAAGGTTTCTACATCGTGCATGAAGATCCAACTCCCGAGCAATTACGCGAACATGAGAAGGTAATCAAAATGGATTGGCGTGGCGGTGGCAGCCCGGGCCTGCGAACGTCGATGGACGGAGAGATGGCGCAGCGTCTTATCGCGGTCATGCGCGAGATCACCCCGGACCTGTTGCTCACTCCCACCATGGGCGGTGGCTTGCCCCTGAATTCCTTTGATGATCGCATCGATATGCCAATCGTGATTTTGCCGCTGGCAAACCATGACAATAATCAGCATTCGGAAAACGAAAATCTCAGGCTGCAAAACTTCTGGGATGCCATGACCGCCTATGGCGTGGTGCTCAGCCAGTTGGGCCGTCCCTAGCGCAGCGAGGCAGCTTCCTTTTTCACCCCGCTGCTGAATTTGCTAGCGCTACTTCTATCCTGGCTCCAACCCGGCTATCTAAAAGTTGCCAGTTACCTTGAAGCTAAGTTCCACGCCGGTGGTACTACACTGCCCCTCTATCTCTTCCAGAATATTGTCCGAGATACGTCCGACGAAACGGGTTCGCCGCCTGCAGCGTACATTGTTGCTGACATTTCCAATATCGAGACGGTGAGTCAGACCACGACTGTCTACGTATTCGGCAAAAAGATTGTAGCGTGGATCGCCAATGTCAAACTCAATATCATCTACGTCGTAGCGGAATAAACCACCATCGACACGGTCGAAGTTCTGGAGTCCCCAGTTGAACCGCCATTCAGGAATGTCGTGGCGCATGGTAAGTCTCCATTGCCCGCGTATATATGACTGAAAGCGACGCTCAACGTTAAGAAATGGATCGGTGACCTGGGAATCCTGCACTATGAATGAGGGGGAAACCAGCAGGTTTGGCAAGCCAATCATGCCCATGCGAATACTCGCATTCAGATCCAGGCCGTATTCCGTGCCATCACCGATATTGCCGTTAGCAGATTGCAAATTATCATCCGAGGGCGACACGTCGATACGGTCAATCACATCCTGATGGCTGGCATAGAAGGCTTCAGCACTCATCACTCCGACATCGTTGGGCAGGCGGTATTCAGTTCTAAAGGTGTAACGCCACTGAGTCTGCTGGCGCAGACCGGCGTTGCCCGACACGAGATTGCGATCGTTGTCTTGTTCGTCATTCGAGGCGACGAAATCGGCAAAGTTAAGCTGGTTGATAATGCGCTCTACAGTGCCGCGCAGCTGTAGCATGGGAGTCAGGTCGTAGCGCAGATCCAGTTTTGGCTTAACGAAGCTAAAGTCTCGTGTTCTGGTGATATCGCCAGTCTGAGAAATTTCCGAGGCCTCATAGACTAGCGTAGACTCGAGAGACATTTTGGGGCTAATCGTCCAATTATGAATCAGAAACGGTTCATAGCGAATCTCTTCGACTCGTGAGTTCGCGTTTGAGACGTTCTGTGGAACCAGACCGCCTACTGCGGCTGATGGTGTGCCGGTAGAGCTGAGCAAGCCTAATGCAAGCTTCGAGTCGAGAATGGTCTGCGCCCCTTCGACACCGAACTCGATACTCTGTTCAGAAAATACATCCATGGTGTAAGAGCCGCGGACAATTCGCTCCTGAATGATTCTGTCGTTGTTGAGGAACAAGTTGTTTTCAAACACGTTGTCATCGTTTAGTTTGAATCTTTCCCGCGTGGAGTTCTGGTTAGTCTGATTAGAGATGCCTAACAATTTAAAGCGGGAGCCACTAGCTAAAGTCAACTCGTAGTCGCCACCCACTTCCCAGTTGTCTCGATCTGACGGGTTTTCTTCTTTCTCGGTTGTGAGAGGGTTTGTTGTGCTGCGTAAATTATTAGTGATGCGGCTCACCGAAGTGGGGGAGTCTTGCACGGCATAGAGTGCATTTACGCGGGCACTGCTGTTGGGCGAGATATTGTAACCAAGGTTCATGCTTATCTCGTTATTCTTACGATCATTAATGCGGTGTTCGGAAATAACGTCGTTGCGTTTAAAATCTGCCAGAATGCTACGCTCATGGGTTACGTTATGGCTATACCGAGGATTGCTGCGCAGGGTGAACAGATAGTTAAATTCGCCCCGTTGTCCGTTCACTGCGACCGAGCCGGCGGGTATGAATTCGCCATCCTGGGCCATTGCTGCGCTTGCGTCCCAGGAAACACTCTGGGATGCCAATGCTTCGAATAACACCACGTTGATGACCTGGCCACTGCCTCGCACATCAAGCTCGCCAGAAGTGCCACGAATGATCTGTATTTCTTGCACCTGATCGGCGGCGATTCGCCGCAGGAGTCCGCCGGCCTGGTTGTTCTTGCCAGCGGTACGCTTGCCGTCAATGAGAATTTCTGTGCCGCCGCTACCACTGCCTAGCCCGCGACCACCGGCAGTAGGGTTTCCTCCGCCGGGACCTCCAGGGCCGCCTGTGCTGGCCTGACCAGGTATGCGATCGAGCATGTCCTGGGCGGTTCTTGGCCCCCACTGGACGAAATAGCTTGCCGGGTAGATCACCGTAGAGTCTTCGCCGCTCGCGTCCTGGGCCATGGCTGCCGGAGCCAGTAATAAGGAGAGGGCCAGGATTAAAGGGAGTTCTGCGGCCAATAGAGCTAGCCGGTTCCAGGTAAAAGCAGGGTAACGCATAGATTGATTCCGTTGCAGCGCCCGACTTTTTAGGGGCGATCGAATTCTGAAAGAGGGGATTGTACCGACAAGCTGTGCGAATGGCCTGTGTCTGTTACAAAGTGTTATTAATTGGGAAGGCTTCACTAGAGGGCGAGATGCTCCAGTGGTTTTCCCTGGAAGGTAGTGCGCAGCCAGATAATTCTGCTGTCCACTAAATCCGCAGTTTCCGCTTCTCTGTGCTGCAAGGCCGCTACAATAGACGCCTCCTCATATCGATAATTAATCTGTACTTGCTCGAGCGTTCGTCGAAAGTGCATTATGGCCAGATACACTGATAAGTATCTCCGGAATTTTTCAGCACTCTAGTTAGAGACGCCAGCAAAGACGAAAACACCATG
>CAJQHM010000094.1 GCA_905478195.1 uncultured Pseudomonadales bacterium | reverse complement strand
TCCGACCCCTTTAAGTTGCTCTCCGTGCTGCGCAAATACCAAAATGGAAAAATGTTTCACAATGGGATATAAACTGCATCGGCATCGCCGCTGTTTTGGTCTTCCCCCGCAAAGAATTAGCCCTGTAACGTCGATGCTGTAACAGACAATTTTTCAATTGGAGCTGGTTGGTGCCGAGCAATCTACACTGCGCTGTGTTTTTTAGTTTCTTACTTGTATCAAGTGCGGTGCTCAGCCAAGAGCTTGAGGTGGTTGAGGTTATTGGTCGCCCTGCCAACCTCATAGGCTCTTCCACTTCAGCTACTGAAGGGCGCATTTCGCAGGATGAGTTGCAACGACGCCCTCTGCTGCGCACGGGAGATTTGCTGGAATCCGTGCCTGGTTTGGTGGCGACCCAACACAGTGGAAGCGGCAAGGCGAATCAGTTTTTCCTGCGTGGGTTCAACCTTGATCATGGTACAGATTTCTCTACAGTCATCGATGGCATGCCGGTGAATATGCGTAGCCATGGGCATGGTCAAGGCTATACCGATATCAATTTCATCATTCCTGAATTGATTGAAGAAATTCGCTTCAGGAAGGGTTCCTACTTCGCGGATGCAGGGGATTTTTCAGCTGCCGGTTCCGCAAACTTCTTAACAGCTCGCAATCTTGATTCACAGTCGGCATCGTTGGGTGTGGGGGAGTACGGCTTTTCCCGATTGCTTGTTTCTGGCGCCTTGGATAATTCGGCCGGCAATCTAATCTACGGCCTGGAGCGTCAGCAGTACGAAGGACCCTGGGATTCGGTCAATGAAGATGTTGGTAGAACTAATATCTGGTTGAAACAGCGATGGGAGGCCGGAGAGGATCAGTTGCAGTTTATGTTCATGGGCTATGACAATAGCTGGAATTCAGCAGACCAGATTCCGTCTCGAGCTGTGCAGAGTAACTTGATCTCTGAGTTTGGCTCTATCGATCCAAGTTCTGGTGGGGATTCATCGCGGTACAGCGTGTCCGCAAACTGGCAGCGCAATCTGGAGAATGGCTCATTACGCGCGTCTGTCTATGGTATTGACTATGAGATGGAGCTGTATTCTAACTTCAGCTATTTCATCAGCCCACAGGGAGATCAATTCCAACAAGTAGATCAACGCAAAATCTATGGCGGATCCATAGAGTGGCGACAGGATCTTATTCTGGGCTCTCTCGCACTTATGAACACCTATGGCGTGCAGGCACGGATTGATGATATCGGCGAGGTTGGCTTACGCAGTTCCGATCAACGGCGGCTAACCGGTGCAATTCGGCTTGATGCAGTGGAAGAAAAAAGCATGGGCCTCTACTGGCAAAATGAATTGCATTGGTCTGCTAGTTTGCGTTCAGTTTTTGGCTTGCGCTATGACGATTATGAATTTGATGTTCAAGCCAGGGAGGCTGCTAATGGGAGCACCTTGCTTCCAAATTCCGGTGCGAGCTCCGATGATATCGTGACGGCGTCTCTTAGTCTTATTTACAAGCTCGATGAGAGCCGGGAGATCTATGCGAGTATTGGTCAGGGCTTTCACAGTAATGACGCTCGCGGCACAACAATTCGCTTCGATCCGGTTTCCGGTGATGCTGTTCTGCCTGTAGATCCATTGGTTGACACATTAGGATCCGAGATAGGATTTCGAGCATTTCTAACCGAGCGTCTCAACGCTTCTGTCGCGTTGTGGTTTTTGGATATTGATTCGGAGCTAATCTTTGTTGGTGATGCCGGTAACACCGAAGACACAGGTTTTGGAAGTGAACGCAAGGGAGTGGAAATAACCAGTTATTTCCAGCTTAATAATTCGATCTCTGTTGATATGGAATATTCGTGGGCTGATTCTCGATTCACTCGTAAGGTAAATGGCTTTGATGCTGTGCCTGGCGCCTTGAGTGATGTTGTCAGCGGCGGTATTAGCCTGAGCCTCAGTGATAATATGCAGGCCGCGTTGCGTATAAGGTACTTCGATGACTATGACCTGGATGAGGGGGAGATAGCCGAAGGCAGTACATTATTCAACTTGCGTCTGACCTATGCGCCAACATCACAATTTTCAGTCACGGCGGACGTGCTCAATCTTTTTGATTCCAACGATCGCGATGTTGAGTATTTTTACGAGTCACAATTGATCAACGAAACAGCGCCAGTTGGCGACCATCACTATCATGTATTCGAACCGCGATCACTTCGAGTTTACTTCAACTATTCTTTTTGACTGAAATGGGTTGAGTCACCACGACTATCCCTTGCTTAAGGTGTGGGCAAGTTTCAATCAACAGCTCCAAGCTGGAAGGTCGGCATGTGCTAAGGACTGATATTCTAATCTCGCTCTATCTGACACATAGCCCTCTATTGATGTGACGACACTATAACGATGGTTTTGCGGCAGAGCACATTCTGATGATGACGCGTTTTTGTCTGTTGGGAGATCGTAGCTTACTAGCTGATGCCTGAACGTTTATTTCGAAAGGCTTGCAATAGTAAGATGATGCAGATGGCGCTTTTACAATGGGGCCGGCCCACAACATACCATCCAGGCGTGCTACAGTAATTGCGAAAGTAGCGGTGTCAGCAGAGAAGATAGGTGAGCGAATTGATTTAGCGAAAGGCGAGATGCAGCCTACCGCAGGTCTCGATAGTCTATTTACGCCCGGTAACTATCCGGCTCTATGGAGGATTCAGGCGATCTATTGCGCCGCAGTAATAGTTAACAATAAGCATGGAAAATAGAGATGCCGCGGGGTGGCCCCTACGGCATCTTTTTAATTTATGGGACCAAGTAAAGGCTAGATGCCCTTAGGTTCCATAATCGATTGATACAGAAGACGACGAGAGATGCCGCGAACATCAGGCGTTAGCGCGCCAGCCGCTTGAATCATGCCGACGAAGACTATCTCCTCAACCGGGTCTATCCAGAACCAGGTGCCAGCGGCACCGCCCCAGTAGTACTCGCCGGTGGAATAACTTTCTGCCTCGACCGGATCCTGAATCACAGCGAAATCAAGCCCAAATGCAGTACCCTGTTGATCCAGGCCCGATGTTTCCATGGCTTTCGGTGTCTGATCCCTGTGCATTAGATCGACTGTTAGGGGAGCGAGTATGCGCACACCATCGAGCTCGCCACCGTTGAGCATCATTTGACTGAAGCGTATATAGTCAGTGGCTGTCGACACGAGGCCTGCGCCCCCTGCCTCAAAAGCAGGGGCAGTTGTATAGTCGGAATCGGGAAACATTTCGCCAGCAGTTAATTCGCCTTCGGGGCTGTAACCGTACATCTGTGCGAAGCGGCCTAGCTTCTCCTGTGGCACATGGAAGCTGGTGTCTATCATACCCAGTGGCTCGAAAATTCTTTCTTCGAGAAATTCACTGAACTTCTGACCGGAAAGCACTTCGACTAGATAGCCCTGTACGTCGACAGACACCGAGTATTCCCATTTCGATCCCGGCTGACTCTTTAGGGGAATCTGTCCTAGCTTTCTCACGAAGTCCTGGCCGGTTTCGTTCGGCTCTAGAATGCCAGCGGCAGCGGCGGCGCCTATGCCAGCGGCCAAATACGCATCGTCAACTGGCGACTTGTCGAATATGCCGTAGGAAAGGCCGCCGGTATGACTCATCAGCTCGCGTATGGTCATCTTGTGGTTTGCTTCTTCGGTGATCATGCTACCGTCGTCATTGGTCCCGACATAGACAGTTAAATCCTTCATTTCAGGAATGTACTTCTCTACCGGGTCGGAGAGTTTAAATTTTCCTTCTTCATAGAGCGTCATGAGTGCAACGCCAGTAATTGGCTTGGTCATGGAATAGATGCGGAATAGGGCATCATTGGTCATTGCCGCCTCTGCATCTTTGTCTCTATAACCGACAGACTCGAAATGCATGACCTTGTTGTCGCGCGCGGCCATGGTGACGGCACCGGCGAGTAGGCCCTGATCCACCAAGTCTTGCATAGCCTCTTTTACGCGGTTGAGTCGCTGCGAGTCCATGCCCACGCTTTCTGGGGCTACCATTTCCAGAGCTCGAGCCGGCTCCGGACTTGCTACGCTGGCAGAGGTATTGTTGCTGCTTGCTGGAGGATTGCATGCAGCAAGTATGCCCACTAATAGAAGTAGGAGTGTGTGCCTGGAGAGATTCGACACAAGACGCGGGTTGCTATTCATAAGAGTTTCCTGTTTTTAGTAATCTATAAGGCTGATTATAGGTAAATTTTGTCGAGAAAGATTCCGCTAACAATGAAATTAATCAGATTTCGCTGAGCGAAGGATTGGTATCGTCGATGCGGGCAGTATGTCGATGAACACAACCATGATCGATATAACCGATAGTTGGGAAGGAATTGCATCAGGGGATGAAGTCGTTATTTTTGGCAGGCAATTTCAGGATGAAATCCGGGTAGAAGAGTATTGGAGATCATCTATTTCTGACGTCCATAGCTTTATGGGGCAGTTGAATCAGCAGGCGAGATACCCTAGGCCCTATTTGGAATAAAGGGGTCGGAGGGATTTAATTTTGATCAATTCAACTGATAGATTGATCAAAATTAAATCCCTTCGAACCCTTTAATTTCTTTTTTCTAGGTGGCGGGTTTGCGAGTGATAAATAGTACTGGAACAAGTAGCAGCAATAGGGGGAGAGAAAATAGCATCACGCCGCTCCAGCCAATACTAGCTAGTAGAACACCGGCGCTGAGTGAGCCAACCGCTTGCAGGCCAAAAACCAAAAAGTCATTGACGGCTTGCACCTTAAAACGCTCGGAATTGCGGTAGCTCTGAGTTAGTAGGGTGGTGCCGCCAAGGAAGAGGAAGTTCCAGCCAACGCCTAGAAATATCAGGGTTCCCCAGTAGTTGATGAAGTCAGGTTGACCCCAGCCAATAGCAACACAGACTAACATCAGGGCGAAGCCTGCCTGGATAATTCGCTTAACTCCCAGCCAAGAGATCAGGAATCCGCTAAAGAATGATGGAACATACATGGCAAGGATGTGGCTCTGGATCACTCGGGTTGTGTCATCCAAAGAATGCAGGTCTAGTTCGTGCATACTTAGTGGAGTTGCGGTCATTATCAGGCTCATGACGCTATATCCGACAGCAGCAGATGCAATTGCCAAGATTAGGGTGGGTTGTCTAAAGATCTGCCCTAGAGACCTGTCGGTGCTAGCTTGTTCGTATGTCTCCATGTCTGTGTTGCGATAGAACAGGAGTAAAATTAGAAACGACACGCTCAGCATCGCAGCCATGCCTAGAAATGAACCTACGTAATTGGGGAGCCCTTCGATGACACTGAAACGTCGTCCCACTTCCGGTCCCAGCAATGCGGCAACTATGCCCGCTAACATTAAAAATGACAGACATTTGGGTATCTGCTGTTTTGGCACTGACTCCGCAACGGCGAAACGAAACTGTTGCAGGAAGGCGATATAATTACCAATGAAGAAAGAAGCGATGCAGAAGAGCGCAAAGGATTGTTGAAAGATACCCCAGGCGGCAAATAGTGCGGCAAAGATGGCGAGCGCGGTACCGCCAAGAAATCCAGCTTTTCTACCAACTTTTGACATCAGATAGGACGCGGGAATTGTCGCAGAAGCTATTCCTATAATTTGAATTGCTATTGGGAGCGTCGCCCAGTCAAGTGAAGGTGCTATCTGCGCCCCAACAATGCCGCCCAGCAGGACAAGAATCGGTGCTGCGGTTTGACCGAAGCATTGCGCGAAGGTCAGAACGATTAGTGTTCTGTAATTTTCCAGTTTCACTCAGGGGCTCCTGCTCCAGTATGGTCTGACACGAGAGTTTGTTGCCCGCTGCGTAATTCTAACCCATAAACCATAAAGGGGTCGGAGGGATTTAAAATTAATCCCTCCGACCCCTTTAAATCGGCCAAATTGGTTGAAAATAAATCCCTCCGACCCCTTTCAACCGTTAGAGTCTTAACTGGTATTGGAAAACCTCGTTAATTAGGCTACTGTTGACCAGTATTTTTATTCGTGATTGCTTGCCTGCCTGAGAAGAGCAATGACAGATGTAATGGCTAATTTCTGTCATTACTCGGGATTGGATTGTGCGCCAGTACCTGCACAGGAGAATTATCATGCGCTTTCTGAACACCTTGGCGCTTAGCCTGAGCCTCGCTTCCCCATTGGCCTTTGGCCAGCTAACTCCAGAGCGAATCTCTGTCGAAACGATGCCCAGCCCGGGAGCCAACTGGTTTGTCGCCAAATCTGGTGGCGGTGCCCGTATTTTTGATGCCGAGTCCGGCGAGATGATGGGTCAGTTGTCGCTTTCCGATTGGACCCCCGCCGTGACGATGTGGAATCCGCGCGAGGAGTTCTATGCGGCTGAGTCCTACTTCAGCCGCGGCGTGCATGGCGAACGCACAGATATGGTGACGATTTACGATTTCGAGAATCTCAGCCCCATTGCCGAGGTCATCATTCCCAATCATATGGCGCGTCTGGGCGTGCGTCGACATCTGGCCATGTTGAACAGCGGTCGTCACCTTGTTGTCCACAACATTAACCCGGGCCACTCAGTGTCTATCGTGGATGTGCAGGACCGTGTTTTTGTCTATGAGCTGATGACGCCTGGCTGCGCCGTGAATATGGCCGTAGCAGAGAATGACTTTCTGCAAATCTGTGGCGATGGCACGCTGCAACTTATTCAATTGGATCTTAGTGGCTTCGAACAGAACCGGGCGCGGAGCGATGTGTTCTTCAGCGTGCAGGATGACGCCGTTTTCGACCGCACTGCCAGTACCGCTGACGGATGGCTGCTGGTCACCCACTCTGGTGAGTTGTTCGAAGTAAGCGTGTCAGGAACCGACATCAACATCGGCGAGGGCTGGGACATCCCAACAGATGGCGCAGAAGGTTGGCGTCCTGGTGGGCGCGGTGAATTTCTGTCTGTACATCATGATACTGGCCTGCTGTATATCGCGATGCATGAAGGTGGCATCGACACGCATCATGATCGAGGCACCGAGATCTGGGTGATTGATCTTAATACTCAGCGTTTACTCAAGCGTCTCGAGATGGAAGAGCCTATCGGCACTTTACTAGTAACTCAGGAAGCGAATCCAAAATTAATCGTCGGCTCCTTCGGTGACCTTGGCACACTTGTGTTCGATGCGCTTACCTTCAAGCATGAACGTGCGATTCAGGCGCCTGGCGCGCAAATGTTCGAGGACTTCTAAGCGATGCTAGATCCGCTTCTGTTTCAGCTTATCGCCGTGTCATTCTGCCTGCTGTTGGTTGCCGCAGGATTGCACAAGCTTGCTGAGCGATTACGTTTTCAGGGCATTCTTGCAGCCTACCAGGTAGTGCCGGCATTTCTAATTGCCCCGCTAAGCCTACTCATTCCTCTGCTTGAAATAGTGCTGGGGCTGGGCTGGGCCATAGGTTGGCAAACAGGTCTGGTGTCGGTGGCTACAGCTTCCCTGTTTGCTGTCTATGGGATAGCTATGAGCATCAACCTGATGCGAGGTCGCAGCTATATCGATTGTGGTTGTGGACTGTCTTCGGCTAAGGCGCATAGCGAAGACAACGGCGTACAACAGTTGTCTGTGTGGCTGGTATTTCGCAACATCTTGTTGATTGGGTTTGCCCTCGCAGCCGGAGGAAGTATGAACGCAAGAAACTTTGCTGTGCTGGATTACTTTTCCCTGATAGCGGCAACGGTAGCGCTGGTATTTACCTATGCGGCCTTTCATCAGTTACTGGTGAATCACAATGCGATCGATTCCTGGCGCAAACCGTTGTTGGCAGAATCGTCTGCAGGGGAAGATCATGACTGAAGCCTTAATTGTGTCGAATATCATTCTTTGGGTCGTCGTAATCGCCTTGGCTCTGCTGGTTCTGGCGTTGGCCAGACAGGTAGGAATTCTGCATGAAAGAGTGTCGCCGGCAGGAGCGTTGCAGCCTACATCCGGCCCTAAAGTTGGCGAGATGACTAGCCGACTGGATCTGAGGACCTTGGCAGGTTCGCAGGTCGTTATCGGCGGTGAAGACAGTTCAGCCCTCGCTACCTTTATCCTGTTTATTTCTCCTACCTGTCCGGTATGTAAGTCTCTGGTGCCTACTGCGAAGTCATTGATCCTGTCGGAGAAGCCGCGCATGCAACTTATGTTTGCTAGCGACGGGGCAGACACGGACAAGGAGTTGGCTCAACATAAGTCCTATGTCACTGACCTGAATATTTTCGATTACCCCTACATCATCTCGCAGCAGCTTGGAATGACCTATGAAGTCAGCAAGCTGCCGTTTGCGGTTCTAATTGGCAGCGATGGTATTCTCAAGAGCAAGGGGCTGGTGAATACTCGCGAACACATGGAGAGCCTGATTGAAGCTATGGACTCCGGGGTTTCGACCCTGCAGGAATTTGTCGGGCTGGTAACGGCGGAACAGGGTGATGCTGAAGAGAATGTTGTTAAAAAATTTGAGCCTTCAACGGTGGAACAATCGTCATGAATATTGAACGAATGGTAGAAAGTGGCTACTACTGGATCGATGACAGGGCTCGGAGGAGCAGCCTGGCGTTGGCGCGCAAACTGTCGCGTCGTCATTTCTTATCGAAGATTGGAATGATGCTCGCGGGCGCCGCGGCCTTTCCCCTATTGCCGGTGTCTCGATCTTTCGCCCAGAGTTCCATTCAGGAGATAGGCGATCCGCAATCCTGTGAGTATTGGCGCTACTGTGCCATGAGTGGTTCCATCTGCGCCTGCTGTGGGGGTTCGTCAACCTCTTGTCCGCCGGGCACGCAACCGTCACCGATCTCTTGGGTAGGTACCTGCCTCAATCCGGTGGATGGGCGCAACTACCTCATGTCATATAATGACTGCTGTGGAAAATCCAGCTGTGGGCGTTGCGGTTGTCACCGTACTGAGCGGGACAAACCGGTGTATTATAACGGGACTAGCAGTACGGTCTATTGGTGCTTCGGTGTTGAAGACACCAGCTACAATTGCACGGTTTCGCTAGTTCTAGGCTATTCGGACGAATAGATGGCTTGTGAGAATATGAGCCACAATAAGCTTTTCGCAGCGGTGTTTATTGAAAGATGGGCCATGCCGCTGGCCCTGTCCTTACTGATAACCGTACTGCCGGGCGCCGCGTACAGCGCCACAGCCAGAATCAACTACCTGCTGCATTGCAGCGGCTGCCATCTTCCCGGAGGACAGGGCAATCCGCCGAATGTGCCAACCCTGCATCGGGAGTTGGGCCGCATGATGGGCGTGGCTGCGATGCGAACCTATCTGGTGCGTGTGCCTGGCTCAGCTTATTCCTCGCTCAGCGACGAAGAGTTAACTGACGTGGCCAACTGGATATTAGAAGAGTTCAATGCCGAGACGCTGCCAGCCGATTTCGTGCCTCTCAGCACTACCGAAGTCACTCGTGCCCGTCAGCAGTCATTATCGGACCCGCTGCGGTATCGTATAGAACACTGGCGCGACTACGAGCAATAGAAATCGCTACTAGTCATCTCATTAGCACAGACGAGTTCATTGCAAACGATTGTATTTTTACTTTGACCCATCGCTTACAAATATTTTGTTTGCTTTGCCGGCCTATGAGAAACTTAGTGCAACTTTCTTTAATAACAAAACAGGCTGCAAATTATGTTTCGATACTGCTTCGCTCTAGTGTTGATGCTGTTTACACATCTGGTCCTATCTGCCGAGAATCCGGATGTGCGGGAGTTAATGAGCGCGGAAGAGTTTGCCGCTTCTGGATTTGAGCGCCTTACCGAGGATGAAATAGCGGCGATTAATCGCTGGCTTGTGCGTTATACAGCGCAAGACGCTGAAGTGATGATAGATGACAGTCCTGCTGTGAAAGAGCTTAGCAGCGCCGCTATTAAGAGCAGGATTGACGGAGAGTTCAGCGGTTGGAATGGCCCGACACAATTTCGTCTCAAAAATGGACAAACTTGGGAAACCAGAAGCACCAGGCGCTATAGTTATTCTGCTGTCGATCCAGAAGTTGAAATCACTACGAACTGGATGGGGATTTCAAGGATGCGGATAGTAGATACGGACCGGGCTATAAGGGTTAGGCGCGTAGATTAAGGCTAGCTAGAATGAAAGGAAATTAAATCTCTCCGACCCTTTTTTTGGCGCGGGCTAAAAGGTAAAACCAAACTCAATTTCAAACTGGTGCATTTTGATTTCCAGTTGCTGGGTCGGGTCGAAGGGATTGGTGCCTTTGACTTTTTTCTCTGGCGCGAACATGAACGTCAAGCTGTACTCCCTGCCGCTGTCCATTTTATGGCTAAAACCTGCGGTGAAGTGGTTCTCGATTACTCCCGGAGCCATCATGTTAAATAGAACTTCACTTTTCTCTATAGGCTGACTGCCGTGGCTGAAGCCAAGCCGGAAGGTCCAGTCTTCAAGCTGGCCTGGCTTCCACTGGTAGCCAATCTTGTGGATGGTCATATCGTCCCAGCCAAAGCCAGCACCGTTGCTGCCACCCAGGCAGTAGCTTGAATCGGTGCCGCCAGCGCCCGCGGCAGGGCAATTAAACAGATTTGCCATGGGATTGCCCACGGAATCGATATCGCTGTAGGACGTGTGTTCGATGTCGTAGTGCAAAACGGAACTGCTGCCGAGGTTAATGCTTATGCCGCCGCGAATGCTCGCGGGAATATCAAAGCCGCCGGATTCTGCGAATAGGTCGCTGTAGTCATCAAGTTCTGACATCTCGATTCTGCTTTGATAACTCAGTCCCAGGTGAATTGTTTCCGACAGATCCCAGATGGCGCCCAGTTTGATTCCTGCCCCGTAGGAGAAGTCATGGCCATTATTGCTGAGAGAGCTTGGCATGGCGGTTCCGCCAGAGTTGGCAAAGGTCTCGGTATAGGGCATAAAACTGGCGAAGCCATTGCCAGCAAAAGCCTGTGCCGATACCACCAGGGCTATACCCCATGCCAAGTCGCCCGATTGATGAGAATAAGATATGTCGGCAAATAGCTGCGCCAGGTCTCCGCCTGCTGCGCCAGCGCCATAGGGGCCGGGCATTGACATGACGGGAGCCGGGCCGGGGCCATCGGGGTCAAAAGTGGCCGAGCCGCTGCTGTAATCTGTGTTCATACCGCCGCGGCCCTAAAGCGATAGGCCAAAAGCAGACTCTTCACCGTAGTCCCAAGTCTTTGCAACATAAGGAATTGGAAAATATTCGCTGTCGCTATCTACCTGTCCCGGGTCAATCGTGAAGGCGCCACCGAGGCCATTAGCCAGGCTGTTGCTAGCTTCATAGGCGCGTCGTGGTGAGAACAATGAGATCCCTGCCTCGAATGTTTCACCCAGGATCACTGCCGAGGCCGGGTTCACGGATGTGGCCATTGCTTACTGAGGATAGGCTGTGCCGGCACCGGCAAGGGCCTTGTTCTTCACACCGAGGCCATGGGAAAAATAGCCGTTGGTGGCGTAGGCTGCAGGGCAGCTCGAAAGCAAGGTCAGCGCAAGGGCTGTACCTAGGTTATTCACTGATTTCATTGGCTTGGTCTTTTAGTGATTTTTGTGGATTGCTGGCGACAAAATTGCCTTTCTGGTTGCGCAGCTGCGGATTCTCTTAGTCGCAGACTACCTCAGTTTTGGTCTTGCTACTCGATCCATGTCTGAAAGGCGCGCAATTTTAGCAGCTTTTGAGGTAACAGCAAAAGAATGAGGAGTAGCGATGAGGCAAGCTTAGGTTGCCTGTATAAAGAGGGCTTAGAAGAGAGAGCTAAATAGAAGAGAGGGCTCATTAGGCCGGATAGGAAAAGATAAAAATCTATTGCTTAAAGAATAAAGGCCAGGGCGCGCTAAGAAGCGTGTATTGTAAAATAAAGGAGTAAATTCGTTGAAGACCTTGCCTATTGTTGGTCGAATCTTCAGTGGCGTCATCGAAAAAATTGAAGAGCAATGCAGTAGCGCTGGAAGGTCGGTTTCTCTGAAGGTCAGTGGAGCGTTCTAAGGTTTCAGTAAGTAAATAGGTAATTTTGGCGATCTAAATAAAGGGGCGGCAGGGATTGAAAATAATTCCCTGCGGCCCTGTTAGCTAATCTGTTTCTTATCCTTTTATATCTTCTGTTCATGCTTATACGGTTAATGCGAGCACGGCGAGAGAGTAAAACGAAAACAATACTGACCAAAGTTTAAAGTTTGCTGGTATTGTTATTACCAGTAGCATCAAGACTATTCCAATAGTGGGGACTACTATCGATGGCAAAATTGCATTGTTGTACATAACTATATTTACATAGGGCCCTACCAGAAAATATAACAGCATGGATAGAGCCGAGAGTCGCCCCAGTTGCTGACTTTCCTTTAACATATCAACCGTCCCTTCTTCGGGTGCGGTTAGCGCCATCTCGGCGGCACCATAGATACAGGAAGAGCCAAATACAAGAATAATAAAGTCAGGGAAGGCCCATTGCTCGATAGTGCGCAACCCCCAGCCAACCCACCATAACTGCAAAATATAGAGCATGATGCTGCCCGTCCAGATTGCAGAGGACCAGTGGAAAATGACGCGACTATGGGCGCGTGTAATCATCGCCGCCGTGTGCAACAGTCGAGTGATCGCTAGGCCGAGAATGATCGATACGGCAATAAAGATATATTCGTGTTGAGTCATATTACTTTTTCACCAGGGCCGCTAGAGCCAATGCCGCGGTGGTACATTCATACCCTAATGCCCCATAGCTGTATGAGGTTACAGGGTCTGTTGTAATTAATACGGAAACTAGCCGTGCCAATGCCAAGCTGCCAATAGTAATAAGCAGTAGTATTAACCCTGAACGATAGAACTCGGGCTTTACTAACGCCAATGCGCAGAATAGGCCAAGCCCCGTTTGCAGTCCGCCGTACATCGCTCCAATTTCGGCAAAAGCGTCACCGTTGCTGATCACCAGGCCCGCAAAACCTGCGGGTATGGCAGGAGACACGAGGCTGACAAGTCCATACCCCATAAATACAAAGGCAGAAACCCCCAGTAATGTTTTGCCTAACAGCATAGTGAGCTACCTTCTTTTTCTAAGTCATTTAGTGTGCCATGTAACCATGCATCGAGCAATGCGAGGGGGTGAAGTAGAGAGGCGCTAGAACGAAGAGCAATAAAAGGGGTCGGAGGGATTTAAATTAAATCCCTCCGATCCCTTTTACCTAATCGATATCGTGGCGCTAGGGGTAAAGCCGATACGGTGGGCGATTACCAGCAGTCTCTGGCCTTCGTTTATAGCTAAGGGTTCTTGATAGATCTGCCAGGTAGCTCCAAGTTCTTCGCCGTCATTCAATATTTGATAGCCGATGCTGGCCCCCTCGGTCTTACTGCGCAGTGTTATAGCGCCATCATTTTCGGCTTTGCTTGCGATCGGGCTTAAGGTCGTCGGTTGAACTGAGTTTGGCCACATGCTGTTGATCAGATCTACTTCGGGCATTAGGCCTTTATCATCGATATAGCTCATCCAGCTATCTAATTCATTTCTGAGTTCGGCCAATTTTTCTGCGTAAGAAGTGTCCCCCGCAAGGTTATTCAATTCATAGGGGTCATTTTCAGTATCGAACAATTCTTCCTCTTCTTTCGATGTTCTGAACCACTGTGCCTGAGTTTCGTTTAGCTGGCCGGCATCACGCATACGCAGTAGTTCTTGCATGACGGGCATCTGTTCTCTGTAAGTAAGTGGCAGATAGTAGGGCTTCTCGGGATTAAAGTTTCGAAGATACTTGAATCGTTTGTCGCGAACCGCACGGATGGTGTCGTATTCGGAATCGAAGCGATCGGCAGCGGCGTGCACATAGTCTCGACTGGTAGAAGCTGCATATTCTCCCAAAAAGGCTCTGCCATCGACATAGGTTGGCGGCTCGATTCCGGCAAGAGAGAGAATTGTGGATTTGAAATCGACGAAGCTTATAAGTTGATCATCAATTTCACCTGCCCTGTATTGATCGGGAAATCGTATTATGAGGGGTAGATGAATTCCGGAATCATAGAGTAATCTTTTTTGTCGGGGTAGTGGCCCTCCATGATCGCTGTACCAGAAGATGATTGTGCTATCCAATAAGCCATCCTCTTCCAGTTGATTAAGAATCTCACCGACCTGTTGATCCATGGCGACAATATTGGAATAGACTTGTCGTACATCTTTGCGGCCAATTTCTGAATCTGGCAAATAGGGAGGAATGGGGACTTCCAGGTTCTCATCTACCAACAATGGGTTGCCTGCCTGAGCCCAAACTTGTGACTCGTGAGTAATTCCAAAGTTGAACACAGAAAAAAACGGCTGACCTTCGGCTCTGTTACGCCAATGCGCCGATCTGCTGCTGTCATCCCAGGCGGTAACAGTCTTGCGAAATTGATAATCTTCCTTGGCATTATTGCTGGCGTAGTAACCAGCCTCGCGGAAATATTGGCTATGCATCTTCACGTAAGCAGGAGGAACCGCTTCATAAGGCACTATGCCCTCGACACCGAAGTCAGCAATATTTGTTGTGCGCATATGCTGTGCGCCAATTCGATTCTGATACATGCCTGTTGCAATCGCAGCGCGGCTTGGCGCGCAGACTCCAGAGCTTGAATATACTTGTGTGTAACGGATGCCTTCGTCTGCCAGGCGCGTCAAGTTTGGTGTTGCAACTGTATTGTCACCGAATGGAGGAATAATGGCGCTGAGGTCTTCAGCAACCAGCCAAAGGATGTTAGGTTTTTGTGGAAGCTTGGGGCCGCTAGCTTGCTCGGACTTGGCTGTCTCCTCGTTGCTGCATTGGCTGATAGCTAAAACCAATACAAGCAAGCCAA
Organism: uncultured Pseudomonadales bacterium; assembly: GCA_905478195.1. Lineage (GTDB taxonomy): Bacteria > Pseudomonadota > Gammaproteobacteria > Pseudomonadales > Pseudohongiellaceae > UBA9145. The sequence continues at coordinate 9,533 of CAJQHM010000094.1, read as the reverse complement.
TAAACTTTCCGGCTTTTTGATGACTGTTAGCTAGGAACCCTGACTCCGATGTGTGCATTTTTTTGGTTCTGAAAGACAAATAGTATGTAATTGATTGCTAGCCGGTTCGGATGCCAAAAGAATTTACACCGGTGCCAGCATAGCCGCCCTAGTTTTTTACTGTTCTGAATCCAATATGACTTGTCCCCAGCCCGGTATCTTGTGCTTCGCGTGCCGCAGGCCTGAATCGCAGGCAATAGTTTTCTGCGCACAGATAAGACCCGCCCTTGATTACTTTTTCCGGGACAGCAGAGGCGGCAGTGTTAATACTTTGCTCCAGAGTCGGACCCGTTGGGTTGTCCGAGTCATGCTTATTGTGTTCTGGGTAGTACCAGTTTGAGGTCCATTCCCAGACGTTGCCGATTAAGTCGTAAGCACCGTAGTCATTGGCACCGAAGCAACCTACTGGGGCTAACCCATGGTGTCCATCCTCGGCGCTATTGTGCTGTGGAAAGCTGCCTTGCCAGGTATTAGCCTGATGCTGCCCGTGGGGAGCTAGCTCATTGCCGCCCCAGGGGAATACTGCGTTGCGCCTGCCGAGAGCGGCCAACTCAAATTGGGCCTCGGTTGGAAGCGAGCGACCAGCCCAATTCGCAAAAGCTTGCGCGTCTTCGTATGCCACGTGGACTACCGGGTAATTATCTTTGCCCCTAATGCTGCTATTGGGCCCATCGGGGTGCCGCCAATTGGTGCCGGGCACCCAAGACCACCAGTTTGTCGCAGCTTGACCGGGCTCTGGAGGGGTGAATAGAACCGAGCCTGGCTTGAGGAAATTTTCTGGCACATCGGCTGGCCAGTCGGCGGGGTTGGGGGTGCGCTCAGCCACTGTTAGGTAGCCGGTTGCTTCGACAAAGGCGGCGAACTGGCTGTTGCTGACTTCGTGAGCATCGATCCAAAAGCCGTCCAGGGAAACTTTGTGAGCAGGGCCTTCCTCCTGATAGAGAGCATTGTCACCCATGATAAATTCTGCTTCATTTATCCATACCTGAGTGGCTGTCTCATTCAGACACGAATCGTCTGCAGCTGCTTGAGCAAAGCCTTTCTGAGCAACAGTGAGTGCAAGTAACAGGGCAGTGGTGACCGGAAGGATATTCATGTTAAAGACCGGAATTCCTGAATTATGAAAAGAGGTAGTGTAAAGCCTGAAAAAGTATAGCATACGCTCGGTCTTCTAAAATACTGACTGATTGCGATGGTCGCCAAACTTAGGCCGAACTACATTCTTTAAAGGAATGCTCATGCCTCCTGTAGCTTCCAGCCAGTCATAGACTTCGCTGGCAAACCCAGCAATGCGCTCTTGGTGTTCTGGAGCATCGATCAGGTTTTGCATCTCATTAGGGTCGGCCTGAAGATCATAGAATTCATTGGTGTCCCACACGCCATGATAGCGAATATATTTGTAGCGCTCTGTGCGTATACCAAACATTGTTGGTGTCTGGGGGAAATCCATCTCCCAGTAGTATTCATAGAATATCCTATCGCGCCAGGGAATCTCTTCGCGACTGAATAGAGGGATAAACGAAGCCCCCTGCATTTGCGCTGGCATGCTAAGACCTGCTGCCTCCAAAATAGTTGGAGCAATGTCGATGTTCTGCACCAGTGATTCGATAGTAGCGCCGCCTTGCAGCCGTGAAGGCCACCTAACTAATAGAGGGACCTTAGCGGATTCTTCATAGAAGTGTCGCTTGTCAATTAATCCATGTTCGCCAAAAGAGAAGCCATTGTCTCCCATATAAATCACTAAGGTGTCTTCTGCCAAGCCGTTGGCATCAAGATAGTCCAGCACTGCACCCACGCTATCATCTATGCCCATGAGGGTTTCTGTGTAGCGCTGGAAGAATTCTTCGAAGTCGATGTCGCCGTGGTACATGTAGTCGACTCCATGCCAGGACTCTCGCTGTTGTTTTACCCAGTCGGGAATGCGGCGTTGCCCGTAGTAGTCGCGACCACGCAGAGGTTCACTGTCAGCGCTGCCTGTTGGTAGTTCAGGAGTTCCATAATTTGGCGTGTCGAAACTTGGTGGGTAGACTATAGCCTCTTCTTGATAAAGCCCCTCATGGCGCTCGGCAGGTTGAAACTGAGAGTGCACAGCCTTGTGCGATAAGTACATAAAGAACGGTTGATCCTCATTGCGCTCATCCAGCCAGTCGACGGCATGTTCGGTTAACACATCAGTGATATAGGTAGATTGATCATAGGTCGTACGCTCGCCATTTATGTTTAGTGTCGGTCCGTAATAGACACCTTGTCCCCGAAAACTCTCCCAGTGATCGAACCCAGGTTGTGGCTCGTCGCTGTGATTGCCCATATGCCACTTGCCGAAGTAGCTGGTCTGATAGCCTGCTTCCTGTAGATACTGAGGGAAAAAAGTGAGATTACCAGGGTCAGGAGCGGCATTATCAATTACCGTGTGGGTATGGGAGTACAGTCCCGTGAGGATCGATGCTCGAGACGGTGAGCATAACGAGGTAGTGACATAGGTATTGGGGAAGTAGGCTCCTTCATTGGCCAATCGGTCGAGATTCGGGGTTTCCAGCCACGGCACCTTGCCGGTAAAACCCATGAAATCGAAGCGATGATCGTCGGAGAGAATGTAGATGATATTCTTGGGGCTGGTATTGGCCAGCGTTTCCAGGCGAAGAGGGCTCTTTTCGTTACTGCAGCTAACAATGAAAGTAGATAGTAAGCAGATAGCTGGAATCATGTGGTTTTGCATAGGAGCTCCCCTCGGTTTTACGTTCTCACAAGACATGAATTGCAGCTTGTGCGACTTATTCTTCGTTGTTTCATAGGATAACCAATTTAGTCGCAGATGGAACTGTTAAAGCTGAAGTCAGGACAGTAAATAGTTAACGCCATTGGAGTCAATAAGTTAAAACTGCTAAAGCAGGGTGTGTTGAGAAGTGTGCTATGGTATTCGAGTAATCTACGCTTAACCATCTCAGACTGACCCTTCGACCATTTTCTGATGCAGCGAAAATTTTCTGGCGCGACATGCCATTTTTGAGCCTTAAGCCCAGGATATATCGAGCAGCCTGAGTGAAATTGAGAGATTTTAGTGTCTTTCGACTGATAAAGAGTTGGTCGCAAGCCGGGGATTCAAGGTGTTTGGCTGGGATAGGGTTGGTTGCAGTCTTAATATTTCCTATACTCGATACCTAATCATTCGCAGATTAGCAGATTCATAGCAGTAGAATTATAGACTGCGCAAATTTCAGTTATGCAGGGCATAGCCATAAGAGGAAGACATGATAAGAAACACAATACTTTTCCTAACGGTGCTAGGAGTTGCTTCAACCGCAAATGCGCAGGACCAGGTACCTGTTGGTGATGCATTGACCCGCGCCCGAGCAGCTGACGGCAGTTATATAAGTTGGCGTGAGCATCTCATCGATGACCCCACTGAGTCTGGTGTTCCATTCAGTGGTAGTGACGGTCTGGTAATGGGCGATATAGACAACGATGGATTCGAAGATATTGTCTCTGTCCATGAGTCTGATTCCACCTATGATTCTGCGACCTTTGATGACGGCTTCGAGCCTCCGGCTGCCGGTCATGTGCGTATTGCGTTTGGAACATCGGACCCTGATCGATGGGTCAATATAACCCTGGCCGAGGCAGCGGAAGTAGGTGCTCCTGAGGATGCCGTGCTGGTAGATGTTAATCGTGACGGTTATCTGGATGTTTTTGTCGCCGCTGAGCTTGCTCACCTGATATATCTGGAAAACCCGGGAGCTAACGCGCGTTCCACGGCATGGGAACGTTTGATTCTTCCCCAGAGTTTAAATCGCGGATCTTATATTCGTGTCTTCGCCGCTGATTTGAACAGCGATGGAATTCCTGAAATCATTGCTCCTAACAAGGGCGCCCAGCGCCCCAGCCCAGCGGACTACGCGCGCTCAACACCGGTTGAACTATTTACTCTGCATGGTGACCCGCTAGATGGTGACAGTTGGCAGCGAGAAATTCTTGGGCGCTATAGCATTCCGCAGAATTCAGAAACCGTAGATCTTGACGGCGATGGTGATCAGGATATCGTGGTTGGAACCCGTGGAGAAAATCGTATTCTCTGGTTCGAGAACACTGGTGGGCTAGAGTTTGTTGAGCATGCCATCGGTATCAATGGTGGCACTATGCAGGGCTTCAATCTGGAGTACGTCGATCTCTCGGGTGACGGTCGCCTCGATATTGTCGGTGCCGGCAGACCACCGGGCTTGATGTGGATCGAACAACCAGCGGAGCAGGGCGACGCCTGGAATGGTTTTCAAATAGGCACGTTCCTGCCGGATAGCATGACTGGCATGGAGCTGGCCGATATCGACGGTGATGGCGACACTGATGTAATTGCCGGCAGTTACAGCAGGGGAGATCGCATGGAAGACGACTCCACAATGAACATAGGTGGCGCGTTAGGAAGAATTGGCTGGTTTGAAAACCCGGGTGATGCTAAGACAGAATGGACGCGTCATGATATCTCCAGGCGTAAACGTGGCATGTTCGACAAATTCATTGCTCGCGATTTAGACAATGATGGCGACATGGATTTCATTGGCACTCGCGGAAATAGTTATCCTTATGATGGTGTGTTCTGGCTTGAGCAGGTGAGAACAGCGACGCCGGTAGCTTCTTTTCAAAGAGCAAGAGATGTGGAAAGCGGCGAAATGCCTTTGCCCTGATTTCGTTGAGAAAAGGGGGCAGGTTTATTTTTTCAAAAAAAATTGGGAGGTCCGGGCGCAAGAGTCCAAAGCATTCGGCTATTTTATGTAAGCAGGAGCAGGCCTTTTTTCTAAGGATGTGTGGTGCGTCGTCACTAGCTGCTGAGGTATTGTGCAAATCTCCGCAGTTGTAACGAGCGTTGAAACGCAGCGCTCTCCACAAAAAATTATCGATGGGTTCAAATTCCTGTTCTGAGTTCATCGCGTTGGGGTCGTTCTCCTCCATGAAAAGATCAGCACCACCGAGCGTACCTAAAAACTCATCGAAGCCCTGATCAGTAGCGAGTCTATAACAGGTTCTATTGTCACGGTTATAATGCAAATATGCTGTAGTGAAGCGAGCTCTATGTACTAAGGCAATACGGTATTCAAAGCAGTAATTAGCTTGTCTACTTCCTCAATAGTATTATAGTGCGTCATTGAAACTCTTATTGTGCCGTTGGCCTCTAGTAACCCCATGCTTTCTATCAGACGGCGAGCGTGAAAGTCTCCAAATCGAATAGCGATTCCGTGCTCGTCCAGTTTTTTACACACCTGTTCCGGGTCCTGATTTTCGATGGTAAAGCTTATGGTCGCGACTCTCGAAGGATCTGTGCCTGAGGGATTGCCAATCACTTGGCAATCATTTCGTTTTCGTAAATAACTGAGTAATCGCTCAGAAAGTACAATCTCCTGTTCCTCAATTTGCTGAAATGCAGCCTCCAGTTGCTCACGCCGAGTCCCATTTTCACAGGTATGCGCACCGAGACTTGCTAAGTAGTCAACAATCGCTCCGGAAGCATATGAAAGCTCGTAATTAGCATTTCCAGGCTCAAGTTTTGCGGGAATTTTATTCGCGTCGTAAAAATAATGATACAAATTGGCGAGGTCATACATGTGCTCATATTTACAATAGAGTGCAGCGTGGTGAGGGCCATAAGTTTTGTAAAGGCTCAGCACATAGAAATCTACATTCCACGAGCTTACATCAACTGCTCTGTGCGGTGCATAGGCAACACCATCGACACAAATTCTTACGTTTCGCTCATGCACAAACTGAGCGATTTCTTTTACGGGATTGATAGTGCCAAGAACATTTGAGACATGGGTGCAGCAAACAAGTTTAGTCTTGTCCGTCATAAGCTTGTCTAGCTCATCTAACTCGAGTTCAAGGGTTAGCTTGTTCATGTTCCAAAATTTTATATTGACGCCAATTTCTCGCAATGCAACCCAGGGACCAATATTAGATTCATGATCAGTATTAGTGACCACAACTTCATCTCCGGCTTGAAACTGATGCGCCATAGCCTTGGCTAAAGACTGCACGAGAACAGTAGTAGAGGGGCCGAATACAATTTCTTCAGGCCTTGAAGCATTAAATAGGGTGGCGATATTCTCACGACCCTCAGCTAGTGAGCTAGCAGCTTTTAGGGACAGTTCATAGCTGCCACCTGTTTGCACATTATTTGAATAGTAGTATTGAGTAATCTTGTCGACGACACCTTTTAGAATTTGTGAGCCGCCGGCGTTGTCCATCAGTGTCCAGTCTGTAGCTAGACCGGGGAACTGTTTTCTTACAAATTCAATATCAAGAGCCACGTTATTTTCCTTAGATGGGTTTAGATTAATGTTCTAATACGTTTTTGAGAAACGCGAGCGTGCGAGGTTCCCTGGTCGCATCAAATATGTCTGTTGGTGTCCCGCTTTCGACGATTTGACCTGCATCCATGAAAATAACGCGATCAGATACTTGCCGTGCAAACGCCATTTCATGGGTCACGACGATCATAGTGACGCCTTCGTCGGCAAGTTTTCGGATGACATTCAAAACCTCCCCCACCATCTCTGGATCAAGTGCTGATGTAGGTTCGTCAAATAACAAAATTTTGGGTTCCATGGCTAGAGCTCTGGCAATAGCAACCCGTTGTTGCTGACCTCCAGAAAGTTGCCCAGGATATTTGTCAGCTTGATCCGAGATGCCTACGTTATCCAGTAACGTGAGTGCTCTTTTAGTTGCGACTTCAGTAGATATCTCGTCGACGCGCATAGGTGCTAGCTTTACATTTTCCAATATGGTCATGTGAGGGAAAAGGTTGAAATTCTGAAAGACCATGCCGACATTTGCGCGAACATTCTTGAGATCGGCTCCTTTTCTTACAACCGTACCATTAACCGTTATCTTTCCTGAATCGTCATACTGTTCTAGCAAGTTTATGCAACGAATGAGTGTTGATTTGCCTGAACCTGAAGGGCCAATAACGCTAACAACTTCTCCCTCGGCAACTTCGAGATTGACGCGTTGCAGTGCCATAAACTTTCCGTAATGCTTTGAAACATTCTCTAGTCGGATTAGCGAGCCCATTACTGGTTCCTCTTGCTATATTTTTTTTCAAGGTGGGAAACGGCAAGAACCATGGGCAATAAAACAAGCAGGTAAATTCCAGCGGCAGCTATCAAAGGTGTTGGATTGGCAGCGATCGCCTGCGCTTGGGTGGCCTGTTTGAGCAGGTCAGGCATCGCCACAACTGAAGCCAGTGCAGTGTCTTTGATGACATTAATAGAATTGTTGGTAAGTGGAGGTATCACTATTCTGGTTGCCTGGGGCAGAATTACATCTTTCATCATGTGCGCGAAGCTAAGCCCTAATGCTTGTGATGCTTCGAATTGTCCCTTTGGTATAGCTTCAATCCCGGAGCGGAAAATTTCAGCAGTGTAAGCGCTAGACACAATGATCAATGCAGTAGCCGCAGCAGTGAACGGCGATAAGCTAATACCAACAAAAGGTAGTGCGTAGAAAATCACGATAAGCAATACGAGCAAAGGTATAGACCGGAACACATCGATGTAAACTTTTGCGATCACTCTCGCAATTGCAGGTGCATAAAGTCGGTTCAGTGCTAGCAGCAAACCGAAAAAAAGTCCGATCACGATGCTTGCCAGGCCAAGCTTAAGCGTGGTCGTAAGACCGAGTAACAGCATCGGTAATGTTTCGACAAATACTGCCTTATTTAGGAACGTGTCCATAAAGTTTAGGAGTAGACCTGCCTTTACGCCGGGCATGGCGGTCACTTTTGCGGTTGATGTGCTTTCTTCTGCCAAGACACCAAACCATTTATTGTGTAGTTCGTTAACAAGTCCTTCTTGTTTTAGAGTTGTGATGATTTCGTTGACGCTCAATGCCAGCTCGTCATCTTTTCTGAACATCATGGAGTAGCTGCCACCCGTTCTTATGCGTTCTACAACTTTGAGTTCGGGTTTGTCTTTTGTGTAATATTGCATGGCAGGAATATCACTGATGTACCCGGCAACTCTACCTATTTGTAGGTCTAGCGCAGCAGGGGCAATCCCCTCGTAGCGCCTAATCTCTTTAAAACCGTATTGCTGTTGATTTTCTGATGCCCAGATATCGCCAGTGGAACCCGTATCCACAGCGACAACCTCGTCTTGCAGGTCGTTGACGGACGTAATGTTGCTGTCGCTTCTGATTGTAAGTGATTGGTCGCTGTCATAATAAGGCTGTGCGAAGGAGACAGAGGTGAGTCTTTGTTCGGTAATCGTAATCGATGAGATGGCAATATCGATTCTGGAGGACTGTACGGCAGAGAAGAGACCGTTAAAGGGTATATTGATGATCTCTATTTCTCTGTTTAGCCGTTTGGCAACTTCATTGACGAGGTCAATTTCAAACCCTATCAACTCGCCAGCAGTATCTTGGAATTCCCAGGGAACATTGCCAATGTTTGCGCCGACGATGAGAACGTTTTCATCCCTGCTTGCCGCGCTAATAGGTGCCAAGTAAGTAGCCAGAGACATCAGTATCAATACAAATTTCAATATGAGCTTTTGAAAATACAAGAGTTGCTATCCTGACCTAGAGCGAGCTTTTTTATCTAATACATAATACTACCCGATTTAGTGTTCCGGTGCAGGAACGCACGAGTGACGAATTCTCCTGGAGCGAATTAGCACAGCAGGAGGCTGGCCAGAGGCCGAGTGCCTGGACGTACAAGTACATAGAACCACCGACACGAGGATTTCAGTAGGCTGCGTGGAAAATTCTTCAATTTAATCAACGAGTTAAAGATGGAAAAACAGGCTGTGTTAAGGAGTGTGCTAATAATCCGCTGAACAGGAAGAAGAAAACTATTGTATTTCTACTCTTACCCCTTTATATCTCTAAGTAATCATTATTAGCCGATAATCTGGACTCTACGTAATTATGGTCAAATCACAATTTAAAACACTTACCCTAATCGTCTTTTCTTCGTTGTTTATCAGTCAGAGTTATTCGGCTGACGATAGCAAAAAACTCGATGTCTCAGATTCCGCCTTCAAATGTATAAGCGAGTTAGCGGCGAGCGGGAGATTCTTTGTTGATAACATTTTGGGAAATCTGGATGCGACCCTGGCGGTCGCCAATTCCAGCAGTGGGGGTAATTACCCACCCGGATCTTTACTGACTCTAGTGCCAAACGAAGCGATGATTAAGCACCAGCAAGGTTGGAATCCAACCACTAACGACTGGGAATTTTTCCTGCTGGATCTTTCTGCAGAAGATACAAGTATTTCGGTGCGAGGCGGCGCTGAAGTGGCTAGTCCATCAGGAAGTTGTTTCGGTTGCCACCAGTTGGCACGCCCCGAGTGGGATCTGGTCTGCGGCGTCGATCACGGCTGTGCACCGATTCAATTTAACCTTCAACAAATTCGTGCTGCCCAGGCGATGGATCCGCGGTGCACTAACGAAAACTAAGGTTTGAATTCAAAGGGTAGGGGAGAGATGCTGCTCAGGGGCGGAAGAAT
>CAJQHM010000093.1 GCA_905478195.1 uncultured Pseudomonadales bacterium | reverse complement strand
CCTTCTTCTTGACTACTTTCTTCTTAGCAGCCTTCTTCTTGGCGGCTGGCTTACGCTTAGCAACTTTCTTCGGAGAGGCTTTCTTAGCTGCTGAACGTCTCTTTACTGTCTTCTTCTTAGCTGTCTTCTTCTTAGCAGCCTTCTTCTTAGCCACCTTCTTCTTGGCTGCCTTCTTCTTTACAGGCTTTTTCTTGGCTGCCTTACGGGCTGCGGCCTTCGCTTTAGCTGCAGCCTTCTTTGCTGCAGCCTTTTCCTTCTTAGCGGCCTTAGCGGCGGCTTTCCTGGCTGCGGCGGCATCTTTGCGCGCTTTCTTAGCGGCTTTTGCTGCAGCGGCTTTCGCCTGCTTCGCCTTGTACTTAGCAGCGAAGTCCTTTACTGCTTTTAGCAGATCGGCTTCGGCCTTAGCGGCTGCTGCGACCTTAGCTGCGGCTGCCTTCGCTGCAGACTCTGCGGCTTTGGCTCTTGCTTTGGCAGTTCTGATCTTCGCATTAGTAGCAGCTACTGTAGCAGACGCTTTCTTAACTGCGCCTTGAGCTGACTTAGCAGCTCTCTTGCTAGCTGCTGTTTTAGTTTTTGCTGCAGCCTTCTTGGCAGCAGCAGCTTTCTTTCTTGCTGCTGCTACTTTCTTTGCAGCTGTTTTGGATGCTTTTTCAAGTTTCGCTACTGCGGCATTTGCTTTAGATAAAGCTGGGCTAGTAACTGCCTTAGCCGCTGACTTTTTCTTTGCAGGTTTTCTCTTTTTTGCCTTAACTTTAGCCATACTCGTTTCTCTCCTAGGTTATGAATCGTGCCCGCTTAAGTACAAGAATTGTAACCACTGCTCGCCGGCAACATATCACATAAATAATCTGGCTTACAGTAAACTCTCTGCAAAAACTGTTAGATAAAAATCTCTTTTGAACAGTCCATGCATAATACCCACTTTTACATGGTATCAACCTTTATTTCGCTACCTACAATGAAAACTTTAAGAAAACATGATGAATATTTGATCAATCACAAGTTTGAACGGTTCTAAAAACAGGAAATTGTTTGCCAACTTTAAACGTCTCGGTTTTTGCAGGCTGTTTTTTGACCAAACATTGATCAATGACTAGTTTCCTTGCGACAAAGTCTGTCACCCAAAAATACAACATGAAACACAGGGACTACTGAAACATTTGTGAACATATGACGAATAAAGTGACTGTACTACTCTTAATACTACCGGGAGCTAGCTAACAGTAATTGAATGCACACAAGCGACCTCACTTTATGAGTACTTTGGTTACACGATACGCCGCAGAAAAAATAACTAGATTATTGCGACGAATTTATCTCAACACAGAACGAAAAAAATCAGGCCGAAGCCTGATTTTTATTTTTCTATCAACCTAGCACAGCTTAGCTTTGCTGGATGCTTGCTGCTAACTTAAGCTTTGCAGAACCTGATCCTTGATCGATTCAACGCTAGCCACACCATCTACCCTGATAACCCTCACTGGCTGCCCCTGCGCTTCCAGGTCTTGATAGAATTTAACCAATGGCTCGGTTTGCTCATGATAAACCTCCAAGCGCGTACGTATAGTCGCCTCCTGGTCATCTTCGCGCTGAATGAGGTCTTCACCTGTCTCATCGTCTTTACCCGCAACTTTCGGTGGATTGAAGTCCACATGATAGACGCGACCGGAATTGGGATGCACTCGTCGGCCCCCCAAGCGCTTTACGATTTCATCATCAGCCACATCTATTTCAAGCACAACATCTATAGGAACCCCAGCATCAACCATCGCCTCTGCTTGCGGGATGGTCCGTGGAAATCCATCAAACAAGAATCCGGATTCACAATCGGCCTGCTGGATACGCTCTTTTACCAAGGCTATGATGATTTCATCCGTCACTAAGCCGCCGGAAGCCATTACCTGCTCAACCTGCAAACCTAATTCAGTCTTCGCTTTCACCGCCGCTCTTAACATATCGCCAGTGGATATTTGCGGGATCCCGAAGCGCTCGCAGATGAACTGTGCCTGCGTTCCTTTTCCTGCGCCTGGCGCACCTAACAAAATTGCTCTCATTCCTAACTCCCGTTTCCTATGTGTAATTCGTCATTACTAAAACTTTTAGTTTAAAGGCCGCTGGCTTTCGCCTCATCCCAAAGCATATCCAATTCTTCAAGGCTCGCTTCCTTGAGTGACCTACCCTTAGCTGTGAGTGCTACTTCAATCCACTTAAAACGCACCTCAAAGCGGCGATTGGCGGATCGTAGCGCTACTTCGGGCTCAATTTTACTATGTCTGGCCAAATTTACTGCGGCGAATAAAACATCGCCAAGCTCATCACTCATCCTTTCCGCGTCGCCACCGGCTAAGGCCTCTTCGAACTCCTGTACTTCTTCTTTTAATTTTTCGAGAACGGGGCCGATTCCCGCCCAATCGAACCCCACCTGTGCCGCTCGTTTTTGCAGCTTACGTGCTCGCTCCATCGCAGGCAATGCTCTGGGCACATCATCTAACAGGCTTTCTAACTGCTGACTCGCCTTCTTCCCGCCCTTTTTCCTTTTCTCTTCTCGCTCAACTTCTTTTATCGCTTCCCAATTTACAACCACCTGATCCGCACTTATATTCTGAGGAATACCAAATTTCTTCATATCACCATCGGGGAACACATGGGGATGGCGGCGCAGCAATTTGCTACTGATCGCCGTGGCAATATCCTGAAAATCGAAGGCGCCCTGTTCTTTCGCTATCTGTGCGTAAAAAATGACCTGAAACAATAGATCACCCAACTCATCTTCAAGCTCGACCAGATCATTATTCTCGATGGCATCGGCAACCTCATAGACCTCCTCGAGAGTATACGGCAGTAGAGATTTGATAGACTGTTCCAGATCCCAGGGGCAGCCATGCTGCTTATCCCGCAACATCGTCATTATCACTACCAAACGATCGATTGCCGTCATATTATCGAAGTCACTGTCCACACTCATCAACGGCTCCTTTCATAAGTATTCAACCTAGGCATTATTCTCATATTCCTTTACCGGCATCAAACACGGCCATAGATTCTACGTGTGTTGTATGGGGAAACATATCCATTACCCCGGCCGTTCTCAAACGGTAACCCGCCTTGATCAACTCAGCCGTGTCCCGCGCCAAGGTTGCAGGGTTACAGGATATATAGACTATAGTTCGTGCCCCAAGCTTCGCAATCTCTGGGATTATTTCGATCGCACCGGATCTGGGCGGATCTAGAATTATCTTGCTGTACTTCAAGTTGGCCCACTCCTTTTCAGCTATTGGTTGAAACAGGTCGGCGGCGAAAAATTCGACATTGCCCAAAGCATTAAGAGCCGCGTTTTCCGAACCGCGCAGTACCATCTCCTCACTACCTTCAACGCCTATGACCTTCTTCGCCACGCGGGCGGTAGCCAGAGTAAAATTGCCCAAACCACAAAATAAGTCGAGCACAGTATCTTCTTCGTTCAGCTCGAGCAGAGTCAGTGCCTGACTGATAATTTTGCGGTTTATACCGGCATTGATCTGCGTAAAGTCCATAGGGTGAAAGTTGAGTTGTAGATCGAATTCAGGAAGAAAATACTGTAGCCGCTCAACCGTATCTGCTGGCGCAATCTTGTGCACTGTGTCATTGCCTCCCGGCTGCAAATACAGATCGAAGTCATGGCTGACGGAGAACCCAATAAGCCTATCGGTATCGGTTTCACTGAGAGGCTTAAGGTGCCTGAAGACCAGAGCCGTGCGGAGACGATAGCTCGTCGCGGGATCACTAGCGGGATCTTCGTTTACAACTCTCTGTTCGCCTACCGCCACTTCGATCTGGGGGATATCAAAGCTTCCCTGCAGTCCATCGATAAGCTCGCGCAGCGGTTGAATCAGATCTGCCACTTCCTTCACCAACACCTTGCAGTTATCCATAACGGTGATGAAGCTGCTGTACTTTTCTCTAAAGCCGACCAGCGCACCACCTTTTTTACTCACAACACGAATCGCCAGCCTGGCCTTACGCCTATAATGCTCGGTGGCGTCTCGTAACTGCGGCAGCAATTCGATTTCGGCCAGTGACTCACCTATAGCGTGCTCCATCTGCTCCACAAACACCGACTGCTTAAACGCAATCTGAGCATCGCTATGCATATGCTGCAGAGAACACCCGCCACACAGGCCCGCAAATTCACACGGTGGTGTTACCCGATCTGGCGAGGGGGTAAGTACCTCGATGGTTTTCAATTCATCGAAGCGACCGCGGCGCCTAACAAAGGAGGCAGACACCTTCTCGCCACTAAGAGCCCCATCTACGAAGGCTACTTTACCGCCTATATGGGCAATACCACGCCCTTCATGGCTCAAAGAGCCTACTTCGAGAGTTACCGGTTCGCTGGGGAGCTTGCCTCGTCCATGTCTGCGTCTACTCATGATTAATTTTACTGTCTCTGTGGGTGGAATTAGGCGACACAATAGAGGCTGTTCTATTGCCGATGAGGCCGTCGTTTATCTGATTTGCGGCGCTTATTGAAAGACGCCTGTAGAAAGATAGCGATCTCCGCGATCGCAGATGATTGCTACTATCGTCGCGTTGCTTAGTTCTCGCGAGAGCTGTAAGGCCGCATAGACCGATCCGCCCGATGAGACCCCGCAAAATATGCCCTCCTGCCTGGCCAGCTCTTTCATCATGTTCTCCGCATCAAGCTGTTCAATATCCATAATGTGATCAACACGGCTCTCATCGAATATAGAGGGAAGGTATTTAGCAGGCCAGCGGCGAATGCCCGGTATGCGCGAGCCTTCTTTCGGTTGCAGACCGACTATCTCAATCGCTGGGTTCTGCTCTTTTAGATAACGTGATACGCCCATTATCGTTCCTGTAGTTCCCATGGAGCTGACGAAATGAGTCACCTCACCCCTGGTATCGCGCCAGATTTCTGGCCCGGTGTGAACATAGTGTGCGTTTGGATTGTCCTGATTGGCAAACTGATCGAGCACCTTGCCCTTGCCCTGCGCCTGCATCTGTTGCGCCAAATCGCGAGCGCCTTCCATTCCCTCTTTTTCGCTTACGCTAAGCAGCTGCGCTCCGTAGGCCGTCATAGATGCCTTGCGTTCGCTGCTCATGTTCTCAGGCATGATGAGAATTATTTTATATCCCATGACCGCCGACACCATAGCCAATGCAATACCCGTGTTGCCGCTGGTGGCCTCTATTAGCACATCGCCAGGGGCAATCTCACCACGAAGTTCCGCTTGCTGAATCATGCTAAACGCAGCTCTATCCTTGACTGAACCGGCAGGGTTGTTGCCCTCAAGCTTCGCCAATATTGTATTGTTGGTGTCACCGGGGAGTCTTTGCAACTTAACCAGCGGCGTATTGCCAATTTGTGCCTGAATGCTTGGATAGGACATAGGAATAGTGGCCAGAAGCGAAATTTAGAAGGTGCTGCAAAGCGGAAAATTTTACACGTAAACAAGACTGGGCGAAAGCTGGGGCTGGACATGAGACGATTGCGCCTGCAGCGACGCTACTTGCTAAACAGGCTGCGGCTGTGTAGAGGCTTACCCCCGAGGTGAGCAGCTAGCGCGGACCTCAGGAGTCGCTTCGCAGTCTTAGCCACATCGGTATCGGATAGATCGAAATCCCGCAGCGCCACAATGTGGGAACCACTGTAGACTCTGGCAGCGTTGGCTTGCTCAGGCTCCATCAGCTTTTCGAAGCCTACATCTGGGGTAAAGAGGTAAGAGCTGTTGGCGTCGATGGCGATGTGGGAGCGACAGTCTGACTCGAGGTTGATGCCATAGCCCAGTTCACCAAGCAGACAAAGTTCAAACTGTCTTAGCAGCAGTTGCATATCGACCGAACCCTGCAGCGCTACCAGTGTGTCCTGGTAGGCTAAATACAGCTGCTTATGCTCGACATGATTCAGCAGCAGACGCGTCAGCAACTCGTTGATATACATGCCGCTGAAGAGGCGCTGCCCTTCTAGCACTATTGCCCCTAAACTGCATTCCAAACCGGTAAGGGTTTTAAGCTCACCACGCCCCGAAAGTGAAACCAGTAGCGGCTGAAATAACTGCAAGGCAGAGCGATATTTTGACTTTGCGCTACGTGCGCCCTTGGCCAAGGCTCGCACACGCCCGTAGTCCATCGTGAAAAAATCGACTAACAGGCTAGTATTTTGAAACGGCTGAGTGTGTAAGACATAAGCCGGTTGCAGCGCCACTCTCGAGTCCATGATATCGAGTCGTAACCTCTATCGATCTAGATAACCGAGACTCTGCAACGCTCTCTCGTCGTCGGCCCATCCAGATTTAACTTTCACCCAAAGATTTAACATGACCTTAGAATCGAAGCTCGTCTCCATGTCTTCGCGGGCAGAGCTGCCAATCTGCTTGAGTCTCTCGCCGTCCTTGCCAATCACGATTCGCTTCTGTCCTTTCTTGTCTACCAAGATCAAGCCATGTATATGCAGTACCGACTTAACACGCTCAAACTTTTCAATCTCGACGGTAACCTCGTAGGGCAATTCGTCACCCAGCTGTCTGGTAACCTTTTCTCTGATCAGTTCGGCGGCTAGGAACCTGGAACTCCTGTCTGTAACCTGATCTTCAGGAAAGAGAAACGGCCCTTCTGGCAACAGCGCCTTCACTAGATTATCTATCGTCTCGAGATTGTGCCCACCGAGTGCGGAAACCGGAACTATTTCAGCAAATTCTTGCTTCTTCGCTAATTCTGCAATATGTGGCAGTAGCTCAGTCTTATCCTGCACCAAATCGATCTTGTTAATGATCAGCAGCACTGGCACCTTCGCATTTGCAAGCGCATCGAGCACATATTGGTCCGCCTCATTCCAAATAAACCGCTCCACAACAAACAGGACCAGATCAACGTCTTTAATCACGTTAAGCACTGTATCGTTCATTACTTTATTCAGCGCTTTATTGAACTGGGCGTTTAGCCCTGGCGTATCGACGAATAGGCACTGATGGTGCTCGTCGCTGTTGATACCTAGAATTCTGTGTCGAGTGGTCTGAGGCTTGCGCGAGGTAATGCTGATTTTTTGATGTAAAAGATGGTTCAGCAGGGTCGACTTGCCGACATTGGGCCTACCGACGATGGCGATATATCCGCAGCGGCTTGGCGGCGTATCTTGCTCACTGGAATTACTCATACTTGAGTTTTATTAGCCTCTATTGAATCCAATATTTTCTCTGCAGCCGCTTGCTCCGCTTCTCGCTTGCTGGAACCGGAACCTTGCGCCTGTATATTCAGAGATTCTAATTTGCAACTAACGTGGAAAACCTGCTCATGTGCGGCACCCGCTACCTCAACTACTTCGTAGTCGGGTAACTTCCTTCCCTGCGCCTGCAGCAATTCTTGCAGCCGCGTCTTTGCATCTTTCTGCTTAGTGACGCCAGACTTAGTCGCCAGCTTACTCCCATTTATCGCGATGACGAAGGCTTTACAGGGAGCCATGCCTCCATCTAGGTAAATAGCGGCAATTAAGGCCTCAACCGTATCTGCCAGAATGGAATCCCTGTCCTTTCCGCCGCTATTGCGCTCACCAGTACCAAGCTGCAAAAACTTGCCAAGCTCTAATTTTCTGGCGATGGCAGCAAGCGCGGTTTTATTGACCAGACTGGAGCGCATTCTACTTAGCTCTCCCTCACTTGCACCGGGGTTGAGCTCAAAAAGCAGATCCGCAACGATAAATCCCAGTAGTGAGTCTCCGAGGAATTCCAGGCGTTCATTATGTTCCGCATTCGCGCTGCGGTGAGTTAGGGCGAGTTTTGCCAGTTCCGGATTGGAGAATTGGTAGGCTAGGGTCTGCTCGAGAGTATCTAGTTTTTTAACCATCTATCGTAAAACAGTATCGAATTTCGCCACCACATCGAGATTCGCTATTAACTCGACCCGACGCTCGTAGGCTATCGAGATAATGGCTTGGTCGCTCTCTTTACGTAAGGTGATGTTAGAGAGGTCAAAATCCGTGATGTTATTGATACGCAATGTGTTTGATACACGTTGTCGAATATCGGTCACTGTCATATTTTCCGCCTCGCCATTTTCTATTAGCTCTCCACGAATGCCGGTGACCAAATTGTGATCTACATAGAGCGGGACTACCTTTAGGCCAAAGGTAAAAAATACAGCCAATAGAATGAAGATCATCAACAGGCCAAACTTAGAAGCGCCCACTTGATGTCGAAGGCTCTTTTTATTTAATTGCTTCATGCTCTCACCCGCTGGACAGTTAATAGTGTGTAAGTACACTCCGTACTACATAGCCTAGGACTTTGTCTGATGCAAATCCGCTACAGCTATCACAATTTCGTTACTTAATTCGCTGATTTCTAGCGAAACTTGGCAAATTCAAGCCCGGCTCCTTGTGCATCCAGACAGCTATCGCCCTTCCGACTATGTCTTTCTCTGAAACCGCTCCCCATTCGCGACTGTCACTACTATTGTCGCGGTTGTCACCCATCATGAAGTAGTGGCCATTTGGAATAACCCAAGTCGTCCGCGAGCGCTGCCGGTTTACCCCTGATATATGCTGAGTAGCGTGCTCGACACCGTTGATTGTCTCTTGATGTAAGGTGCCCGCCAACTCCCCCAAATTTGTATCGATAACAATATCTTCAACAAACTCTTCACTAATTAGCTCTCCATTGACGAAAAGCCGCTTATCTTCATATCTTATTGTATCGCCCGGAAGGCCAATTACTCGCTTAATATAATAGCTATTTACATGTGGGGGTATGAAAACCATTACGTCCCCGCGCTCAGGATCAGCTACATCGACAAGCTTAGTCCCAAGCACAGGAAGCCTGACGCCATAGGCATATTTGTTTACCAAAATAAAATCGCCGACTTCCAGCGTCGGAATCATAGAACCGGTAGGTATCTGGAACGGTTCTACCAAAAATGAACGGAGCACCAATACGATCAGCAGTACAGGGAAAAATGATTTGGCGTATTCGACGATGATGGGCTCTTGGGATAAGCCGGCAACAGTCAGGGAGACCTCGTCTTCGCTTTTACCCTTGGCCTGTGTCGCCTCGAAATCTGCTATTGCTTGCACGCGGTGCTTTTTAATAAACAGGCTATCGATAAGCCATACCACGCCGCAGGCTCCAACGAGACAGACCAATACCAGAGAAAAATCTATATCCATTTCGCTTTACTTTTAAATGTAGAAAAGTTGCTACGCCTGCGCCGCATCAGAGATTAACTATCGACTTTTAATACCGCCAGAAATGCTTCCTGCGGCACTTCAACATTACCAACCTGCTTCATGCGCTTCTTACCCGCCTTCTGTTTCTCGAGTAACTTTTTCTTTCGTGACACATCACCACCATAACATTTAGCAGTGACATTTTTTCGCAGCGCCTTGACCGTCTGTCTTGAGATGATCTGCCCGCCTATCGCTGCCTGAATAGCCACATCGTAGAGCTGTCTTGGTATTAATTCCTTCATTTTCTCTACCAGTGCGCGAGCCTTGTTAGGCGCATGATCCCGGTGCACAATTATGGCGAGCGCATCTACTTTATCGCCATTAATGAGGATATCTAAACGCACTAAATTCGCCTGTTCAAACCTTTCGAACTGGTAGTCTAATGACGCATATCCTCGGCTGGTCGATTTAAGCTTGTCGAAGAAATCCAGCACTACCTCATTCATAGGCAGTTCATAAGTCAGCGAAACCTGCTTTCCAATAAACTGCATATCTTTCTGGACGCCGCGCCTGCCGACACAAAGCGTAATTACATTGCCTAGATGCTCCTGCGGAACCAATATATTCGCTTTTACTATAGGCTCACGCATCTCAGCGATTGATGTAACCGCAGGCAGCCTCGATGGACTGTCGACCATGAGTGTTTCGCCATTCTCGAGCAGCACCTCATAGACAACTGTGGGCGCCGTAGTAATGAGAGAAAGATCATATTCACGTTCTAATCTCTCCTGAATAATTTCCATGTGCAACATGCCGAGGAAACCACAGCGGAAACCGAAACCAAGCGCATCGGAGTTTTCGGGCTCGTACTGCAGCGACGCATCGTTAAGTGTCAACTTCGACAAGGCATCGCGAAAATTTTCAAAATCATCGGACGATACCGGAAATAATCCGGCATAGACCTGGGGCTGAATTTTTCTAAAACCGGCCAACGCTTCCACATCCGGCGTCTTTGCCAGCGTTATCGTGTCGCCTACCGGCGCGCCGAGAATCTCTTTGATACCGGCTACGATGAAACCAACCTCGCCTGCAGCCAGGGATCCAGTCTCGGTTCGTTTCGGCGTGAATATTCCGACGCTATCCACAACATGAGACTTGCCCAAGGACTTGGCGATGATCTTATCACCCTTATTCAGAGTGCCAGCCATTACCCGTACCAGAGACACAACACCCAGATAATTATCGAACCAGGAGTCGATAATAAGCGCCTGCAGGTCTGCATCGCGGTCGCCCTCGGGGGGAGGAATCTTGGTGATAATCTGTTCGAGAATTTCGTCAATGCCCAGACCCGTCTTCGCGCTGGCGCACACCGCATCTTGCGCATCGATACCAATGATCTCTTCGATTTCTACACGGACGCGATCCGGCTCTGCCTGAGGCAGATCCATCTTGTTAAGCACTGGGATAACTTCCAGCCCCTGCTCAATAGCCGTGTAGCAAGTCGCAACAGACTGCGCCTCCACACCCTGCCCCGCATCTACGACCAGCAAGGCGCCTTCGCAGGCGGCGAGAGAACGGGACACCTCATAGGTGAAGTCCACATGGCCTGGCGTATCGATAAAATTTAGTTGGTAGCGTTTACCATCGAGGGCATCGTAGTGCAGCGTAACGCTCTGCGCCTTGATTGTAATTCCGCGCTCGCGCTCGATATCGAGGGTATCGAGTATTTGAGAGTCCATTTCCCGTTCGGTCAATCCACCGCACATTTGAATAAACCGATCGGCAAGCGTCGATTTACCGTGGTCAATATGGGCGATGATCGAAAAGTTTCGAATGTGGCTTAGGTCAGTCAAGGAGCAGTTGAGTCACTAGTTTTGAGGATTGGGACAGGTAGTAAATTAGCGGGCAAGTCTACAGCAAATGTGACCGGGTGTCAGGAAGTTTACGCAGTTGAGCCGCGCATCATGGGGCCTGCAAGCAGCAGGCCCCATAGACTAATCGCCGCGCTAGATTCTAGGGGGCTAATTCAAGTGCCATCGTGGTGCCCTGGCCTTCCCGTACTATGCGAACTGAAACGAAACCAGACTCCGGTAGGTTGCTCGCCACACTGGCAAACTTGTCGGCGGAATCGATCTCCTGCCGGTTCAAGGATACGATTACATCCCCCACTAGCAAGCCTGCCTCACGACCCGGACCTTCATTCAGCTCAGCTATCTGCACACCGCTAAGTCCCGTTACTCTGCGCATATCGTCACTTAACTCGCTGATGCGAAAACCAAGGGGATTACTTCTCTCGCGAACCACTTCCGGCTCGATAACTGCGACATTGTTGGTAGGCGAACTTCCTAGCACCACGGTCAGATTTCGCAACTCACCTTCGCGATAAACCCGCATCCTGGACTCGGTACCGGGTCTATACTGGCCCACATAGAACGGCAGATCGGTAAAATGTTCAATATCGTGTCCGTTGAATTCGACGATGATGTCTTCGATGAGCACACCACCCTCTGCCGCCGGACTTTCAATCTGTACGTCATCGACGAAGGCTCCACGCGGCCTTTCCATGCCAAAAATTTCTGCGAGGGCGTAATCCACTTCCCGCATACGCACGCCTAGCAGGCCACGCTCCACTGCGCCGGTATCACGCAGTTGCTCCATGACATTCATCGCCACATTACTGGGAATGGAGAAAGAAATGCCATTAGATCCGCCGGTACTGCTAAGTATCTGCGAGTTAATCCCGATGACATCGCCTTCCAGATTAAATAGGGGGCCGCCTGAATTGCCCTGATTGATGGCCACGTCGGTCTGAATAAATGACATATAGTTATACGTCGACCTGCCCGGCATCGAACGCCCTTTAGCGCTGACGATACCCGCAGCAGCAGAAAACTCTAAACCAAAGGGGGAACCGATGGCCAGCACCCAATCACCTACGCGAAGACTATCGGAATCACCAAACTCGACATAGGGTAAGTCCGTCGCGTCAATCTTTAACAAGGCAAGGTCGGAGGGCTCGTCCAAGCCAATAACCCTGGCATCATAGACTCTTCTATCATTCAGGCTGACCTGAATTTCATCGGCATCCGCCACTACGTGATTGTTGGTCATGACGTAGCCATCGGAGGAAATCAGAAAGCCTGAGCCTACAGCCCCACGCTGGCGCTGTTCCGGCAGACCCTCGATATCCAAATTAGGATCCTGGCCCGGGTTAAGTCGTCGCAAGAGTTCTTCGATTTCATCGTCACCCAGCTGGCTTCGAGTGGAAACGCTGCGGGTAGTGGAAATCTCAACAATAGAGGGAGCATTGCTTTCTACCAGATCGGCAAAATTCGGCAGACCCGCCGCCGCGTAGGCACCACCGCTGCTTAAGAGAAATAATGTTAGGGCTACCAGACTAGATGACAATTTAAGGTTTGTTTCACTAAAAATTCGCATAAAAGATTTCCGCGTCCATAGACAACTGAAGGAGTACTCAAAAACTATTAAAAGATCATTAAAAGACACTGAGTTAGGTCCCCTCGGCAAGCTGCCTTAGGCCGAAGAAGAACCCGCATCGAGTTTATACTTTAGCACAGGGGGAGCGTGCAAGCCGAGCTTGCAGCGGGTGGTAAGGCAATCTGGATCTAAACTGGAGGTGGACTAGAACTTTACTTGCAGGTCGTTTACCAGGCGATAGAGAGGAGAATCCTGAATGTGCTCTACGCGCACGGGCTCTTCATCGTCGAGCGTCAGACTATCGATATATTGACGCACCACACCGCCATCGACCGTAAAGGCTGCATTGCCATTTGATTCGGCTAGCAGTGTTGGCGCTGCCAGCGGTTCAATAACGGGCGCTGCATTGTTCTCGATAGACTGACTCGCAAGTACAGGTACAGCCGCAGAGCCTGGGCCGCTATCCAGATTGAACTGAACTGCGACTAGAAAAACGGCAGCCACTGAGGCGGCAATTGCGATCTTACTCAAGCTTTCTTTCCACGCGATTGGTGCCGCCACAGAGGGAATTGCAGTTAGAGGGGCTTCCTGTTCGATTTGAGCGGCGATCCGCTCGCTAAAGCTGGAACTAACTGGCTGGGCTGATTCATGGAGAACGGATTGAACCAGACTGTAACGTTCCCATGTTTCGAGCAGGCTAGGGTCCTGTTCAGAAGATTTTAGAAAGCGCCGCAACTCCAAGTCATCTGCCTCGTTATCTAGTAATGCAGATACTGTTTCTTTTTCGATTTGGCTCATTGAGCACCCCTAATATTTTCTTACTTTTCAGAAGATTAGAAAGATTTACTCAAGTAGCTTTCTAATTTTCTTGTCTATTGATTCTCTGGCCCGGAAGATTCGTGATCGCACTGTTCCTACCGGACAATCCATTACTTCCGTAATGTCTTCGTAACTAAGCCCTGAAAATTCGCGCAGGGTAAATGCGGTGCGTAAATCTTCCGGTAAATCTTCTATCGCCTGCTCAATCGCCAATTTTAGCTTCGCTGTAGCCAGCTTACTTTCCGGGTTTTCAATTTCCCTCAGTACGCTACCGACTTCACTCTGCTCGGCGTCCTCTACCTCTACATCAGTCGCAGGTGGTCTTCGATTCTTTGAGACTAGGTGATTCTTCGCCGTATTCACGGCTATTCTATACAACCACGTGTAGAAGGCACTATCGCTGCGAAATAGAGGCAGGGCTCTATAGGCTTTGATGAAGGCCTCCTGGCAAACATCTTCAGCGTCGTGAGAATCGTGTACAAAGCGCCCAATCAGGGCAGAAACTCGATGCTGATAACGCAAAACCAATAAGTTAAATGCTTTTTTATTGCCGTTTAAAACCCGGTCAACTAATTGTTGATCCGTATCCTCTGACATCTGTTCCAACTCCACTATTGCTGGGGTTATATAACGACACTACAGGGAACAAATGCATTCATTCTCTTCGATAGACAGCGTCTTTGTATAAAAGTTCTCGAAAGCGGGCAAATTATGACAGTTTTATGCAATTCAATACCTGTTTGTCACTATTGCGCTAGAGATTTTAACCGTAACTGTGCAAGAATCCTCGTTCTAATGCTGCTAGCCAGAGTGCTTTGGTCGCAGGAATCCTAGCCTATCACGCTACTCTTATGACCAATAGACCGTAAACAATGTCAATTAAAACAATTAGTTGACTGAATATTATGACCTCCTCTCGCACACAGAAACACCTTGATTTCGATATCCTGATTATCGGCAGCGGCGCTGCAGGACTCACTCTCGCCCTGAAAACAGCAGATTTCGCCCGAGTTGGCGTGCTCAGCAAGGGCGACCTCAATCAAGGCGCCACATTTTATGCCCAGGGCGGTATCGCGGCGGTACTTGATGAGACCGACAGCATCGACTCCCATGTTGCAGACACCCTATCAGCTGGCGTCGGACTGTGTCATCGGGACATGGTTGAACACATCGTTGCCGAGAGCGCCGAATCGGTTCGCTGGCTGGTGGAGCAAGGGGTGCCATTTACGACCAAAGAAAACGTCGAGATGGGACTCAATAAAGGCCAAAAGAATATCGCTGAGGAACTAAGTTCGCTGCATCTGACGCAGGAAGGCGGGCATAGTCACCGGCGCATAATCCACGCAACCGACGCAACCGGCAAGGCAGTATTCGAAACACTGCAAAAGCGCGCACAAGACCACCCTAATATTGAGCTTCTGGCCGATTGTACTGCTGTAGACTTAGTGACACAGAGCCCGAATACTGTCCCTAGGAGCGTCTGTGTGGGCGCCTACGTGCTTAACCTGGAATCTGGGAGCGTAGACCTAATAAAGAGCAAATTTGTTGCGCTGGCGACCGGTGGCGCAAGCAAAGCCTACCTCTATACTACAAATCCCGATGGCGCTAGCGGCGATGGCATCGCCATGGCATGGCGCGCCGGCTGCCGTGTAGCGAATATGGAATTCAATCAGTTCCACCCCACCTGCCTGTTCCACCCCCACGCCAAATCGTTTCTTATTACCGAAGCGCTTCGCGGCGAGGGCGCCACATTAGAGCTGCCGGATGGCAGCCGCTTCATGCCAGAATTTGACTCTCGTGAAGAACTTGCCCCCCGTGACATAGTCGCGCGCGCTATTGACCATGAGATGAAACGCCTAGGCTGCGATTGTGTCTATCTGAACATCAGTCATAAGAGCGCCGACTTCCTGCGTGAAAGTTTTCCAACGATCTACACCCGCTGTCTGGAATTCGGCATCGACATCACCCGCGATCGAATTCCTGTAGTGCCTGCAGCTCACTATACCTGCGGGGGCATCATGGTGACCAAAGATGGCGCTACCGACATAGACAATTTGTATGCAATTGGCGAAACCAGCTTCACTGGCCTGCATGGTGCCAACCGTATGGCCAGTAACTCCCTGCTAGAGTGCTTCGTAGTCGCCTCCGGCGCGGCGCAAGATATAGAAACTAAACTAGCCAGCACAGAACACGGACTCAATATCGCCGACTGGGATGAAAGCCGCGTCACCACACCTGAAGATGAAGTACTCGTCTCACACAACTGGGATGAACTGCGCCGCTGTATGTGGGATTTCGTCGGGATTGTGAGAAACGATGAGAGGCTGCAACGCGCAGAGCGACGGATTAGAATCTTGCGCGATGAAGTGCAGGACTACTACACCAAAAACCGCGTAACCAAAGACATGCTGGAATTACGCAATCTTGTGCTGGTCTCCGAATTGATTATTGCCTGCTCGATTCAGCGCAAGGAAAGCCGGGGATTACACTTCACGCTGGATTACCCTCAGCTCGACCCCGATCCGGTTGATACCGTTCTTACCCCCTCCAGCTTCGAATAACTAGATTTGATCCAATTCTTGCACTAGATCGAAACGCAGAAATCGACGCAAACGTCTGCCCTCAGCAGAAATCAAACTATCAGGCCACAACACCAGATGCCTGAGCCGACACCAGGGCTTTTCTGTTTCGGGACGGAAACGCAGCACCAGCAAAAATTCACTCATGTAGACTACGTTCGGCAAGGCTGTTTCCTGCACAATACCGGCGCCATAGAATTTAGCGGATTGTTGACCAAGAACGAGCGCAGGCCGCAGCGGCAGCAAGCCGCCCCGCCCCAGCTTATAAAAGAATTGAAATCGATCGGATAGATAGCTTAGGAGGCTCGCAGCAACAACTGCAATCAATAGAATCTCTAGCGATAAGCGCAGACCGGCATGGAGCACCGATGCCATAGCAACTAGGTGGCAGACGTTAACGAAAACGAGCTCTAGTCGTGACCAGCGTAAATTACAGATGAACATGGGCGATAGCACAGCCACGTGGGTTGACTGATAGGTCTCTGACAGTCTTAGACTTTAATCTTAGGCTCTGTCGCTATTGTAAGCCAATATTTGTTGAATAATAGATTCGAACCGCGACTCCCTGGGCGCGGCTCGCTGCATCAGCCAAGAGAACAGATCCTGATCTTCCTCTTTGAGGAAATCGACATATAACAATTGATCTTGGCGAGAAAGAGATTCGAATACGTCAGTCGCAAAAGGAACCAGAAGTAAGTCTAGCTCCAGCATGCCGCGGCGACTGTGCCAAAATATTTTTTGCTTGTTGAATTCCTGCATTTTGTCGCCATCTATGGGGTGAGCCGCAAACGTTATCGGCATTATTGAATTATGCGTAATTTCGACCAGAGTTGCGACTCTAGTTGCGACTCTCATTTTAAGAAACCAGCCAACCCTGTATCATCGAGAACTATGCGAAACAGATTATTTCCTCTCAAGAGCTACGAGTTCATCAAGATCAGTGGTTCCGATAGCATAAGCTTCCTGCAGGGTCAGCTAAGCTGCAATACAGAACTGCTCTCACCGCAGCGAAGCCTAACCGGCGCGCTATGCAATCTAAAGGGTCGCGTTATCGCCGATTTCCGTCTCCTGCAACAAGGCGAACACTATCTTATGCAGTGTGCCGAGGGCATGGCCGCGGAGATAGTCACTACACTCAACAAATATGCTGTCTTTTCAAAGGTCGAGATCACCACCGTGCCCAACACTGACAAGACAGGCGACGGCAACGCCGATTCAGCACCTACAGTGCTTGGCATTATGGACAACGACGTCGATGCAGCACTGCAGATTCTAGAGCTTAAGCTACCGAATAACGCCAACGAGGTGACTGTAACGGACCACTGCTGTGCCGTCAGGATTTTCGGGCCAGCTAAACGAATTGAATTGTGGTTTCACTCGCCATCCGCTTTGGAGTCATTCGCTCGAGGCTTTACCGGGCCGGAGAGCGCTGATCTGCAGCCATGGCTGCGAGCCGATATCGAGGCCGGAATAATCCATGTATCGCCGGCACTCAGCGCAGAATACACACCTCAGCTACTTAACTACGATATAGCGGGATTAATCGACTTTAAGAAGGGCTGTTACACCGGTCAGGAAATAGTGGCGCGTATGTTTTATCGAGGAACTGCGAAGAAGCGCCTGCATCTGGCGAGCAGCAGTCATACGATTGGTAGTAGCAGCGCAGTAGTCTATGGCGACAAAGAAGGCGATAGGGGTGAGATTTTGGCGTATAGCAATTCGGACTCTGATCAACCCAAGTTACTGACTATTTTACCCGCCGAGCTCGATGAGTCAGTCCAGCCACTGCGACTTTCGAATCAGGTTGACTCCGTTGTTTCTATTCTGGAGCTGCCCTACTCCTCAGAGTAGCTGCTTGTTCTTTTGCACAATCTTCTAGAGAACGCTCTCACCCTGGCTAGTGAAAGATTCCCAGAGGCTGTCCATTCCAGCGAAGTTCATGTTCTCCATCATCTGAATAAGATCGATGCGATGCTCAATCTCCTCATCTGAGATGTCTTCCTTCGCCAGGATTTCCTTGTTCAGTGAAATAGCATCGGCCACACCGATTAAATATAGCTAAGCCCACGTTTACACCTCTTTGACTCTCATTATTTGAATATTGGCACTGAGGCTAAGATGAATACTGGCGAGCGTCAATTGAAGTATCGACAATCTATAGCGGAAAGCTAGCCGCAACCAAAGTTGACGTTTGGTTTACATTGCAGCAATGGTCACATATTGGTCACACGAGGTTTTTCTTTCGAGGAAATTCGAGGCTATTGCCCTGCAAGCCTTTATAAATGGTGCCCCGGACAGGAGTCGAACCTGTGACCTGCCCCTTAGGAGGGGGCCGCGCTATCCAGCTGTGCCACCGGGGCTTGTGGGGTCGCAGTATAGCATCGGGTTAATATGTTTTTGTATCCTCGCTGCCAAGCACATCTTTACCCTACTTGGGCTAGAATAGGCGTTGACTGAAAATAGCGGGTAGTGGTTTGAAGCGATGGAGAATACTGTAGTTTGGAGCTGTAAGCGTTTCGATGAGTTGAGCACGCATGACCTGTACGCAATTCTGCAGCTTCGTGCTGAGATCTTTGTAGTCGAGCAGGACTGTGTCTATCAGGATGTGGATGGTTTCGATCAGGCCGCCTTGCATATTATGGGACACCTGGCTGCCGCGGAAGAGGAAGGCGCGTCGCAGCTCGTATGTTATACGCGATTACTTGCGCCGGGAGTTAAGTACGAAGGTGCCTCGGTAGGCCGAGTAGTTACTCGGAAGTCGGCTCGCGGCGGTGGGCTTGGAAAAACCTTGATGCTGCAATCCCTCGCTTTTAGTAGAGAGCATTGGCCAGAGACGGCAATTACTATATCGGCACAACAGTATTTACAGAAGTTCTATACCGAACTTGGGTTCGAGACGCAATCGGAGCCCTACGATGAGGATGGAATACCCCATATCCAGATGAGACTGAACATCTAGGTAGCTACCGCACCAGTCTTCTTACAACCCCGTAATCGCAAACTCATAGTGAATTGTCGTTACGCAGCTCGGACTCTTGTTTAAGGCGTTCGATGAATTCCCAGTCCAGTGCCTTCCTGCAGGAGATTCGTTTGCGATGCGGAATCTCATTTAAAACGCACTATCGCACAGCTTGAAACCGGCGATATTGAGACAAACTACTAGCGCATTGATGCCTCCGACCACCCGGCCTATAAGACGAAGATTCTTCATAAACTGTACCCCCCTGAGCCGAATTTCAGCCTTAGCAGCCCGCAGAAACCGCACCGTAGGCCTCAAACCGTTCAGATTCAACTGCACATATTCAAGTATTTACATTACTAAATCTTTATTTCCCTAGCTAGTCTCAATATACTAAATTATATACTTTACTATTACTAAAAATAGAATAAAGTTTTTAACGAAAGTAAAAACTTTATTTAAAATGCCGACTAAAAGGGATAATACGCAGCCAAACTAGTAGCGAGCCAAGACCATGGAACTGCCAAAGAGCCAGGATCGCATCATGCAGCGCCTTAAAACGCGGGGGCCGCAATCTGTTAAAATCCTTTCAAAACAATTAGATATGACTACGATGGGAGTGCGCCAGCATCTCGCCGAGCTGGAATCTAAGGGTCTTGTGGGTCAGACGCAGGAAGAACGACAAACTCGGGGACGCCCTGTCCATCTATGGAAACTGAGCGCTGCCGGTCATGGCCGCTTCCCCGATACGCACTCTCAAACCACCATCGAGATTATCGATGTCATACGCTCCACCCTTGGCGAGCAGAGCCTGAACCAACTCATTGCGCAGCGCAGCGACAAAATAGAGGCGCAGTACCGGGAGCAACTAGGCACCATCGCACCCGAGCTTCAACTACAGATCGAGAAACTCGCACAATTGCGTAGCGACGAAGGCTATATGGCTGAAGTGCGGCTATTACCCGATGGTTTTATGCTTATTGAGAATCACTGCCCTATCTGCACTGCTGCCACTAGCTGCCAACAATTTTGCGAGACTGAGCTCGATCTATTTCAGCGACTCTTTGAAGACAAGGCCATCGTAACACGCACCGACCATCTGTTAGCTGGCGCGAGGCGCTGTGCCTACAAAATCACCGCAATCGGCGCGTAAACGCGAAAATTTCACGGCTATTTCTGCTATAGTTAGCCGCTTCTCGCCAGGCGGCTTTAAGTCAGCGTAAACAACTCAGGCAGCTATGAAATCACTCTCAAGCAAAGTTTTAGTCTGCACCGTCGCATTGATCGCGCTGCTGCTCGCCGTGGCGCCAAGAGTTATAGGCGCGGGGATAGAGCAAGCAACGATAGACAGGCTCATAGAGCTCATTCCGCCAGAAGCCGAGAGTCAGCTAGAGATTCGTCGCAATGACATTAGCAGCGGCTGGTTTCGAAGCTCTGCCAGCATAGAGTTAATCTTCACACCCATAGGCACAGATGCTATCGCGCTGGTGATGGACTTCGATATCGATCACGGACCACTATTACAAACCCAGAATGGGCTTGGGGTAGGACTTGCCTATGCCAATATCAAACCCGGTATTCGCAACGATCTATTCGATATAGCTCTCGCCGAGCTCTCGTTCCCCTTGCCTGATATAATGGCCGACCTTCTGGTGCGTTTCGATCAATCCGTTCAGCTCGACATGAATATCAGCGAGATTAACTATAGCGGCACCCAGGGAGAAATGAATTTTGATGGACTGAACGCTAGCATCCATGTGGATTCTGACCAGTCGGCCCGCTTCGTCGTGAACATGGGAGAACTGGCAGTTACCGAGAATGCAGCCAACTCCAATGTCGTTGTTGCCGGGCTGGCCATCACCAGCATAACCTCTCAACTGAACGACATGCTCGCCAATAGCAGCGCCACTCTCTCTATCCCATCACTCAGCAGCACAGCACCTATTTCGTTTTCAATATCAGACATCGTTGTCGACTACGGGCTGAATGGCTCACCTGCTGATCCCCAGAGCAGTGAAATCTATCAGACCCTAAGCATTGCAAACATCGAAGGTAGCATACCTGTTCGCTCACTCAGTTGGCGCAGCGAAATCAAACAATTAAAGAATGAACTACTGCGCGACTACTACCGCCTGCTTAACGAACTACAGACCGAATTCAATGCAGACCCCGAAGTCTATTCCGAGGAGCTGCTATTTCTGGGGCAAGAACTGCTGCTCATCGTGCTGCAGAACCCATTGGAGATAAACAATTTTATAGCAGCTAACGCCTTCGATGGTGATCACACTGCGGACCTGCGCATCGAGTGGACAGGACTGGAAACACTGGCCAGTCTTTCAGAGGTCGATACAAATGCAGCGATAGCGGCATTCGATATAACACTCGAGATATCCCTTGATCTGGAATCGATTCTGCGCAGCCCGATAGCCGGACTGATTGACCCCTATGTTCAACAGGGTTATCTAACAATCTCAAACGGCAGAGTAACAATCGAAGCCAGTCTGCAGGACAGCATGCTAATGGTAAATGGAGACCAACTTCCCCTGGACCAGTTTTTCTAAGTGCTAGACTGAGATCTTCTCGCCCATCAATATTGCATTTACCAAATCCGAGTCACTAGAAGTATGTCAAAAAAATCCAACAAGAACTCTCAACGCAGCGATCTATCACACTCACCGCGAAAGCTTTTTTCCTATCCGAAATATTGGGCGGAGTGCTTCGATACAGCACCCTATCTACCTATGTCCAGGGAAGAAATGGATCAATTGGGCTGGGATAGCTGCGACATAATCATCGTAACCGGTGATGCCTATGTAGATCACCCGAGCTTTGGCATGGCGGTAATAGGAAGGTTGCTAGAGGCACAAGGATTTAGAGTCGGCATAATTTCTCAGCCTGCGTGGGATAGTGCCGACCCATTCAAGGTACTTGGCAAGCCCAATCTATTCTTCGGCGTTACCGCCGGCAATATGGATTCACTGATTAATCGTTACACCGCCGACCTGCGTATGCGCAGCGATGATGCCTATACTCCTAACGGTGACGCGGGCAGACGCCCTGACAGATCCGTCATTGTCTACAGCCAGCGTTGCCGCGAGGCTTACTACGACACACCGATAGTCATTGGCGGCATCGAGGCAAGTCTTCGGCGCATCGCGCAGTACGATTACTGGAGCGACAGCGTGAGACGCTCCGTGTTAATCGACTCCAATGCGGATATCTTATTGTATGGAAACGCAGAGCGAGCCCTGGTCGAGGTCGCGCATCAACTGGCCGCCGGCAGGACTACCGACGAAATGGAATATCTGCGCGGTACTGCCCGAATTAGAGCTGAAGCGCCACAAGACTGGACCGAGATAGATTCCACCCGTATCGACTGGCCGTCGAAGATTGACGACATCCCCAATCCCTATGATTTCCACGATAAGAAAACAGACTCGAAATCTACTACCGAATCTCTCGATGGCTCCAATGGCAGTGACGACACGGGCAAGCAGGCGATTCGAATCATACCTCTACCCTTGCAGCGTAAAGAGAAATTCGACTCCCAGACCGCTTATATTCGCCTACCCTCTTTCAATAAGGTAACTAATGATCCGGCATTGTATGCCCATGCATCCCGCGTGCTGCATCAGGAAGCCAACCCCTACAATGCCAAACCGCTGATACAGAAACATGGCTCACAGGAAGTCTGGGTAAACACGCCTCCTATACCATTGGAAACCGACGAGATGGACTGGATTTTCGATCTGCCCTATCAGAGACGGCCACATCCATCCTATGGTGATGCGCGAATCCCTGCCTACGACATGATCAAGACATCCGTAAACATAATGCGCGGGTGTTTCGGCGGCTGTACCTTCTGTTCTATTACCGAACACGAGGGCCGCATCATTCAGAGTCGATCGGAAGATTCGATACTGCGTGAGATCGAGAAGATTCGAGACCAGGTTCCTGGCTTCACTGGCACGATTTCAGATCTTGGTGGGCCGACAGCAAATATGTATAAGCTGAACTGCAAGTCACCGAAGATACAGAAAACCTGTAAAAGGCTCTCTTGTGTCTACCCCAACATCTGTAAACACCTGAACACCGATCATAGCCCTACCACCCAACTCTATAGAAAAGCGAGAGCGATCCCTGGCGTAAAACGCGTAGCGATTGCATCAGGACTGCGCTATGACCTTGCTCTGAAAGACCCCGAGTATGTCGAAGAATTGGTTACCCATCATGTAGGCGGCTATCTAAAGATCGCACCGGAACATAGTGAAGACAAGACCCTTTCCAAGATGATGAAGCCGGGTATCTCAGCCTATGACGAATTCAAAATTCTGTTCGATAAGTTTTCGAAGAAGGCCGGCAAGGAACAGTATCTAATCCCTTACTTCATAGCCGCCCATCCGGGGAGTGATGCAGAGGACATGCTAAATCTCAGCATGTGGCTTAAGGAAAGAAATTTTAAACCCGATCAGGTACAGACTTTCTATCCCTCCCCGATGGCACTCGCCACCGCCATGTACTACTCCGAACGCAACCCCTTGGAGAAAGTTCGATACAAGAGCGAGAAGCTCAGCATCTGCAAAGATATCGATCAGCGTAGACTACAGAAAGCTTTCCTGCGTTACCACGACGAGAAGAATTGGCCGATGCTTAGGGAGGCCTTACATGAAATGGGCAGGGCCGACCTAATTGGCGACGGTGACAAGTTCCTGATCCCGAAAGCGAAGCCCAGCAATAAGCGGCAGAGACAGCAGCCACGCCGACGCTAACTCGTGTTAGTCAGGCTCGAACTTCCAGATTAATTTCTTCGAGGATAAGCAATTTTTCTGCACTCTGATTCGTGGCTGGCAGCTTTTTCAGTATCAGTTTTTTGCGCGTATCGTCACGATAGCTTGGCGGACGGTAGGCGAGTCAGAAGTGTAACTCAATGCTCTCCTCGTCTTCGCTCACTATCACGAAGCCAAACAGTGTCAGAATTATCTGACTGGCATTGCCAATAACGCGTTCTCTTCTATTGCGCCACGCTTCCTTGTTGCAATGATAGCGTGGGAGACCCCTGCTCTTCAGCCGAATTCTCCATGCTGCCAACCGTACCCTCAGCAGCATTCTCAGCCCCGTCAGGGTTCAGTTGTCGCATAAGCAAGGCTAGAGAGGCAATGACGATTACCACCACGATTGGACCGAGCAGCAGCCATCGATTGCTCTCTCTGGATTCACTGCTCGGGACAGGCTTATCCCCATCGACACTACGAATAGCCTTGAGCAACTCTTCTTTCCTTACAGGCTGCAAGTCCAGGTCGTGTTGCCGTAGCGAAAGTATTAATTGGCATAGTGAATAAGCCGGCCCTGGAAATCCCTTACACGACTTATAGAGTTGACTCTTCGCTCCAGGCGCCAGTTGCAAACCCGGAAGGTTCATCTTCTCGAGAAAAGCCGCCAGGAAATGAGATGTGGTTTCAGCATTCATTGGCTCGAGTAAGAAGTTATGAGACACATGCTGCAATAGCGGCCTGAATTCCTTCTTGCTGCTCAGACGCTTCTCTAAATCTGGTTCTCCACACAGGACAATGTTGATAACCCGACTATGTTCAACTTGCACCCCGGCCAGTTTGTAAATTTCAATCACGGTTATATCGCTTAGCTGGTGCGCATCATCGAATATGATGACCAAGGGTTTCTGAGGTGTACTCGCAAGGCTATCTTCCAAATGCCGGAAGATATTAAATGTATCTGGTATATCTAGCTCTTTAGCTATCATGCTGCGCAGCATATCTGGCGATTCGATAGCGTAATCGAAATAGATAACGCGGTAATCCTTATGCTGCATGAACTGCGCCAGCTTTTCACAGACCCCGCTCTTACCGGTATGCGGCTGTCCTATGAATTTTACGAAGGCCTCAGTGCCAGACACCGCCGAATGCAAGCCATGCATTGCCTGCAGATAGGGTCCATCACTGAAATAAAAAGTCTGTCTGGCCACTGTAAATAACTACACCTGTCGCTTTCTGATTTTCTTGATGCGC
This sequence comes from uncultured Pseudomonadales bacterium, assembly GCA_905478195.1. Taxonomy (GTDB): domain Bacteria; phylum Pseudomonadota; class Gammaproteobacteria; order Pseudomonadales; family Pseudohongiellaceae; genus UBA9145. The sequence continues at coordinate 28,047 of CAJQHM010000093.1, read as the reverse complement.
CGACCAGTCAGTTCTGCTAACTAATCTAGAATCTAGACTTGCCGAACCGCCCCCCTATTCTACTCTTTGTTTTTTTCTTGTAGTTCGACCTCTAACTTCTTCTCGTTGTCGAGTCTAAACTCGATGTTACTGAGGATTCCCCTAAGAATATTCATCTCCATAACATCGATCCGGATGCGACTAAACAGACGGCGCATTCTCGGCATAAGCTGTCTTGGGTTCTCCGGGTCGTGGAATTTGATTGCCGTCATTACCCGTTCCAGGTGCACATAGAAATGCTCCATCTGTTCACCATTGGCTTTTTCCTGATCCCAAAACTCATCTTCGGCCACGACGGTTTGTTCTGCGAGGGCCAATGCGGCTTTACGCACCTCATAACAAACAACCATCACCGCGGCAGACAGGTTCAGGGAACTGTAATTTGGGTCTGCGGGAATCTGCACATGAAAATGACACAGCTGCAGCTCCTCGTTGTTCAATCCAGAGTCTTCACGGCCAAATACCAGCGCAACCTTGTTTACACCGGCCTCGGTCACTGTCTTGTGAGCACACTGCTCCGGAGTAACCATGGGCCAAGGAATATTTCGAGAACGGGCGCTGGCACCAATGATTAGCCCGCAATCCTCTACCGCTTCCTGAAGACTTGCAACCACCCTCGCATTATCGAGAATATCTACGGCACCCACAGCGCGACCAACTGCTACGCCGCTTGGAAAGTCCTCCGGCTGAACTAAGGTTAGCTTACTTAGGCCCATATTTTTCATGGCGCGAGCGGTGGCGCCAATATTACCTGGGTGGGAGGTATTAACTAGAACTACTGAAACCTGACTGAAATCAAACATTGTACCGCAACTATTCCGACCAAAAGAGCGGCGAATTATAGCAGGATACGAGCGAAGTCGCGGGCTAACAGCTGCTAAATCCCCTTTGAATTGACCGACATTGGAATAGTTTCCTTCTGCTTTCTTTTGTTTGCTATCATAGCCCCAAAATTCGGTAGCTGTAGCGCAGTTCGCGGACACGGGCAATTCACCAAGAATTCTCCTGCAGGCCCAAATCAGATGGGCTGCATCTACTCGGTTCTAGCCCAAGAATAACCAGCAGGCCACGGCCTTTTGGCACGGTCAGGAAGTCAGTAATGCACCCCTTGTTAAACATCGCACTGCAGGCTGCAAGAGATGCAGCTGAGGCCATAGCACATAGCAGTGATCGCCTCGATAGAATTAAAATAATCAACGACGATCCAGACAATTTTCTCACCTCGATGGATCTTGAAGCCGAAAAAACGATTATCTATCACCTAGAGAAGGCCCATCCCGAGCACAGTTTCCATTCCCGCGCCTCCGGCCTTAGAGAGGGCGAGAATAAGAATACCGTTTGGCTTATCGACCCACTGGTCGGCAATAGAAACTTTGCCACCGGCTATACCCAATTCGGCGTATCTCTGGCCTGCCAGATCGAAGGCACAGTGCAACATGCGATATTTCTCTGCCCGCTTCTACGTGAAGAGTTCATCGCGACACGCGGCGCCGGTGCTCGCCTGAATTCACATAGAATTCGCGTGGGCAATCGAACAGAGATTCAGGGAAGCCTTCTCAGCATCAATCCAGACGGACTACCCCAAGACGTAGCCATCGCCCTGCAGTCAGAATTTATGAGCGCGGGAGCAAGCCCGCGGATTTCCGGCTGTACCGCGCTAGATATGATACAGATAGCGGCAGATCGGATACAAGGTGGCAGCGCAGCCAATGAGAATCGACTCACTCTAGCCGCGGCCAAACTCATACTGCAGGAGGCCGGCGGGCTGCTGGCTAGCGAGAGCGGCAATCCCAACCTTAGCGAGGCCAAGGAACTGCACTTCGGCAATCCGAAGATATACAAGCAGCTAAGCAAGATAAGAAAGGGGCTTGCAGTCTAGGTTTGCAATTTTCTGTGTCTGTCGGAAATTGTTTTGCAATCTAAGGTATATTGATGAATAGATAGGGCGAGACGGTTTAAAAATTTCCACTGGATACCGCATTTATATGTCTTCAACTAGTAATAAGCACAGTTTTAATCTGTCAGAAGGCTCCATAGAAAAGTCCCTAATTCGCATGACGACACCGATGATAATCGGCATGCTCATGCTATTCACATTCAGCCTGGTAGACACCCTGTTCATCAGTTTCCTTGGCACCGAAGCACTCACCGCCATTAGTTTCACCTTCCCTGTCACATTCACCATCATGAGTCTGGCCATAGGCCTTGGCATAGGCGCATCGGCTGTCGTTGGCAAGTATCTAGGCAGGTCTGAATACGAGAAAGCCAAAGAAGCCTCTACCGTAATCAACTATATCTCCTTAATGCTCGCTGCCATCGTGGTGGGCCTATGCTGGTTCTTCATGGAGGAGATCTTCTTCCTGATGGGTGCTAGCGAATCGCTTATGCCAGCGATCAGAGAATATATGGTGGTCTGGTTTCCAGGCAGCATCATGGTGGTCTGCATCATGACTGGCAACAGTGTGCTGCGCGCCTGCGGCGATACCAAGACACCGAGCATATTGATGGCTGGCGCCGGCTTTATCAATGCGGTTCTAGACCCAATCTTCATCTTCGGCCTTGGCCCGGTGCCGGCACTCGGCATCCAGGGAGCTGCATGGGCTACAGTAACAGCCTGGGGGTTCAGTTACTTCTATCTGATGTATCTGCTTGTCGTCAAGAAGGAACTTGTCAGTCGCTCTCTACCGAGCAGGCCTGTCATGCTTTCATCGGGGCGAGAGATGCTGCGCATTGGAGTGCCCGCAGCCGGTGCGAATATGATGACCCCACTTGCCGCTGGTGTCATGACCGCCATTGCCGCAAGCTTTGGCGATACCGCCGTAGCCGCCTTCGGCGTCGGGGCCCGACTGGAGCCCATAGCCACACTTATTGTATTGGCGATGTCATCCTCTCTGCCCCCGCTTATCAGTCAAAACTATGGCGCGGGGAAAATAGATCGCGTCGAGGAAGCTTACAGGCTAGCCATTAAGTTCATTCTTAGCTGGCAGTTACTAGTCTATGTGGTTCTGGCACTTGGAGCTGGCCTTATTGCCTCTACCTTTTCCGACGACGCTGAAGTAATCGCGACCATCAAACTCTTTCTCTGGATCTTGCCCCTGGGTTACGGCATGCAGGGCATAATCATACTCTCCAATTCGTCGCTTAACGCTTTGCACAGGCCTATGTCGGCTCTCTACTTAAGCGCCGCCAGATTCTTCCTGTTCTATGTACCTCTGGCCTATGTGGGCAGTCAGCTATTTGGTCTGGTGGGATTCTTCGCGGGGGCAGCTTGTGGCAATCTTCTGATGGCCGCAATATCTCTGCGAACCGTCAACAAGGCACTCTCAGGCGAGCATGAAACGCTCGCCAACTCTTCAGAGAATATAGCCTAAAGGCCTAACTGCGAAATAGGTTCTTTACGCCATCCAATAACGAGCTTGAAGCGGGTGGAGGCACTACCACATCGGCTTCCTTCTGCTCTGTGTTGGCAGCCTCAACGAAGGTGAAACTCTTGTCCTCAACAGTCGCGTCGCCGGGCTCATCGTCATAGCTCAATCGATTATTCGCCTGCTGAAAGGCAAGCATTTCCATGCAGATCTCGTTGTAATCTTCCTGCGTTAGCAGCTTTGGACACTCTTTCATATTGAGAATGAACTGCTGATCATTCGCCGCAGAAAGGTAGTGAAGCTCCCTCTTATCGGTAAGCAGCAAGCCATCTTCTTTCGCGATATTGTAAAGCGGAGTCCCACGCAGTGGTATGTAGGGAAAGAAGAAGAAATGCTCTGGTGCTATTTCCTGGTTTAGTTTCAGCGTCTGGCGCATATTATCAGCGGTCTCACGTGGCGCACCGACAATATTGAAGGTAAGCCGGTTAATGCCGGCCTTCTTGCAGTTAGCAGCGGCTTCGATAACTTGCTTGTTGGTCATCTTACGACCGAGCATCTTGGCTCTGAATTGCTCGTCACCACTTTCGATGCCAAACCAGATTGTATGACAACCTGCCTCGGCGGCTGTCTTACAGAATTCTTCGTTCATCACCTCAACACGTGAATTTATCGAGAACGGAAGACGTATCTGCTCTTTATAGAGCTCGAAGAATGCGCGCACGAATTTTAGGTTCGAAAGAAAAAGTTCATCCCAAAATTCGAAATAGCCTACGCCATACTTGTCGCGTAGGCGGATGAGCTCATCAACCATATCCTGCGGATCGTACTTTCTTAGAAAGGTCTTCTTGGTTTTCCAGCCTTCAAGAATTGGAGTGTTACAACAGTAGGTGCAGCGATAAGGACAACCTCGACCAGTCATAACCGGTAACACTAACTTTCCCTTCGGACCAAAAATCGACGAGTTTACATCTTTGAAACCGTCTTCCTTTTCAAAGACATCGTAATCGGGGAACGGTAGCGATGCTAAATCTCCAATCTGGTGTGCTTCGGTTTCATAGACAGACCCGTCTATCAATTTTTCCCACATGCCATCGGCGGGGCCGTGTTTCAAGCCCATTAGATGTTGCACTAAATTGCCAATAGCGTACTCACCATCGCCTACGCAAATGTAATCGATATCAGGATTCTCGATAGTCTGCTCTTGTGACAACATCGCCTGATAGCCACCTATCACGATAGGCATATCCGGCATCAATTTTTTAATCTCGGCGAAATAGGGCTCCATCGGATACCAGTGCGGGCTCATGATCGAGAACGCGATCACATCTGCATCCAGATCCTGGATCATGCGAGCATAGTTTTCCGGCGAATATTTCTCCGCATCGCGCAAAATAAGAACCGGCTCAAGCAATACTTCAACGTGGGGGAAGTCGCGCTTTAAATAAGCCGACATGCTCGCAATGGGCATGGCAATTTCGTTACCGTCGGGGGAATAAAACGAGAACGCCAGGCGTAGCGTCTTCTTTTTAACACTGCCGAACCATCTTGATTTATCCTGAGGATATACCGGCCGGTCGTTGCCGACCGCAATAACATCTGCCTTGGAATTCATAACTAAACCCTGAGTACTCTCTTTGCAAGGCCTACCAAAGCCTAATCCTAAAAACCTGGTCGAAAAAACTAGGCAAAGCCTGCCATCAACACTAACACAGCCCATCCATTTACTATCGACTGAATAGCGCGAAAGTATACCAGTATCCTGAATAATTATCATGAACCCGGCCACACATAACCCTGAGGAAAATGTGGTTACTGGCTATTTGAACCTGCAGCGGTTTCCAGCAATCTATGATTGCTTTATGCTTCAACTGTAAGCCGACCATCGTTGCCCTGAGTGGCTCGCCAATGGCCATCTATTGACTTGGAAAAACACATGCTATGGATGCACTAGAAGCACTACATTCGAGAAGCTCGGTCCCCAGACTTAGCGAGCCTCTTCCCTCCCCGCAAATGCTCGAGAACATCTATAAGGCAGCCTTTCGGGCGGCAGATCACGCGGTTCTCAGACCCTGGCGCTTTCTGCTGATCAAAGGAGACGCACGATTAAGGCTGGGGGATCTATTTGTCGATGCAGGCCTTGCTAACGATGCATCCCTGAACTCTACCGCGCAGGAAAAGCTGCGCCGCAAGCCCATGCGGGCGCCGCTCATTGTAGTATGTATTTCCTGCTACAAGCCTCACCCTAAGGTGCCACAGATCGAGCAGGATTTGTCCGCAGCTGCAGCCACTCAAAACATGTTACTCGCGGCATTTGCACAAGGCGTGGGCGCTATGTGGAGAACAGGCTCTCTGGCCTACAATGCAGTCGTCAAAGGTGGCTTGGGATTGAGCGCCGATGAGAAAATCATTGGCTTTCTCTACATAGGCACGATAGACGGCGGCACCAAGCAATTGTGCGAGCCCGACATACAAGCCCACTTTCAAGAATGGTAGCTGGCCCCTGACGACATGGGAAGCCGAAGCATCACAATTCAATGCTGGAAATGCGGCAAAACACTGCGCAATTTGCTGCTGCCATTTTCTCGCTACGAAGAATGCAGCACCTGTAAGGCCGACCTTCACGCCTGTATCTGCTGTAAGAGTTATGCCCCTGGCCTCTCCGATGCCTGCAGCGAGGATAGAGCCGACTTCGTGCTAGACAAGGAAAAAGCCAACTTCTGCGACTTTTTCAGAGTAAATACTAAGGCCTATAGCAAGAAAGACGATGCCGCCGCAATGGCGGCCAAGGCCAGTCTTGCCGAACTGTTTGGGGAAGAACTGGAAGAAGACAAGCTTGAGAGCGCAACACCGATAACAGAGGCCGACAAGGCACTCGATGAATTAAAACGCCTGTTCGGCGATGACTCGGAATAGTCCTGTCCCCAATCTGACTTTACACAGTAGTTAAAAAATTTCCACACGCGAACATCCCTCGAATAAATCTGCAGCAGCGTTCATTTGCAGTTCATCTAGACAGCGTAATATGACGGCTAACAACAGGAGAGCTGCGATGAAGAAGACACTGCATACCACATTATTTTTCTTGTCTGCATTCCTAATCATAGGGTCGGGTACAGCCTATGCGGACAATGGTTACAGGAATTTCGACGCTTCGGATCTATTGATCGGCATCGCGACAGGCTATCTGGTTTTGGACACAGCGCGAGATTTTTCCGAAGACAGAATCATCCGTTCGCGTCACGACAGAGGGTACAACCATGATTCACGAAATTCATCGCGAATCTTTGATAATGGACACGACAACAGCTACAGCCGTAAAAGCATAACTAGCGAACCAATTCGCGGAGGAAGTTCGCGGCGCACTCGCCTAGTCACCAACCCCTATCCCAACCGAGCTCTTAGCGGAATTAGTTTTACGGGCATTGATCGTGGCGATTTCCATATAAACGATGTTATAACTTATCCGAGCAAACGATTGATTAGTCGGAGAGGTACTACTTGAGCCTTTTTGAACCCAGTCAATTTCTGAACACGAGAGGCTACGTCGACTCCATAAGCGTTAAGGCAAAACGAAAGGAATATTTTACCGTTACCTTTCATTACGAATAACCTTTTCAACCCAGCCCGAATACACCTTTTCCTAAGCGTATTCGGGCTCTAGCTTACACCCGTCAAGCACTGTTATACTCGCTGCCGTCCAACCGGAACAGAAGACAATGCGAACCACAATTTTTTCTACTCCAATAGTCACCCCCATACTGCGCTTCTTAGCAATAGTAATTCTTCAGCTTACTGGCTGGAAGGCTGTGGGCAGCAAAGTATCGGTTCCAAAATATGTATTGATTGGCGCACCTCACACTAGCAACTGGGATTTCCCCTTAATGCTACTGGTGGTATTGGAATTAAGATTACAGCTGTACTGGATGGGAAAGCACACCCTATTTCCCTTCCCTTTTTCTGGCCTAATGAAATGGCTGGGAGGCATCCCGATCAATAGGGCAAAGTCGCACAATGTCGTGTTTGATGTGGTGAAGCAATTTAAAGACAACGAGACCTTCGTGGTGCTGGTTCCGCCTGAAGGGACTAGAAGCAAGGTAACGCACTGGAAGACCGGTTTTTACCATATCGCGAACAACGCCGAAGTGCCGATCCTAATGGGTTACGTGGATGCAAAGCAGAAAGAGGGAGGGTTTGCTGACTTCTTCCATCCTACCGGCGATTTGGAGGCGGACATGAAAGAAATTCGCGCCTTTTATGCGCAAAAGCAAGGACTGAGAGCCGAAAACAGCTAGGCTACAGCTGAGTGTTCTGCTGCTGCATTTGACGCGTCTTCAGCGGCACCGATTTTATTTAACTCGCCCTGATATTCCAGGCACTTCAGAAGATTCTCAAAGACAAACTGTGCATAGGCTTGTGTACCAATGTCTCGAAGCTTGAACTTCCATTGTTTTAGGTGCCATTGCTGCAACTGTGCCGTCACCTGAGAAGCCAATAGCTCGGGCTGATCACAGATAAATTGCCCTGCCTCAACTCCGGCCTGTATCGCATTCATTAGAATCCCTTCGAAGCGCAATTCTAACTCAAGGGTTTGCTGTTGCTGCTCGCGAGGCAGACCTTTCAACTCCATAAAGCAGAAATAATACCAGGGGCTTAACTTCTCCATGGCGTAAATCTCGCCGTAGACGATAGCTCTAAGACTCTCTATGGGTTCAAGGTCGTAGGCCGCCAAGCCTCCAGAGATCTGCTCGATGGTATCCCTCAAGACACCTTCGATCACCGAGGCCAGATCATTCTTGCTGCCAATATAGGCGTACAAGCCACCCATACTTATGCCGGTCTCGCGACTAAGATCGCGCAGACTCATGGCCTGAAAGCCCTTGCTATTGGCCAGATTAAACGTCGCTGAAAATATTTTCTCGAGGTTGCCGATGGCAATGTTTGGATTCTTGATCTCCATCTTGTCTTTGTGCATCTCAAAAACACTGCGCCAGAAAGACTTCCCTTCCAGGGGCCAGGCGTCGTTGAAGGATTTCTCGCTAATCTCGATAGGCCAAGCTGCCATATATATTCTACCCTAGCACTGTGCTGTTGTTCTTTTTCTGAGACTTATACTAGCAAACACTGCTGCTTATAGCAGCCTCTGGGTAACGCATAAAGAAGGCCTCTACTCATACTACATAGAAGCCTTTATGGCTGCTATCCGTCTTGCGCTACCACCTCAAAGCTTAACGATAATTATCCCCGTACCACAACTGATCCTGTTTTGGTCTAGAACCAATAGGACGCTGTCGCTGCGACCCCCGCTATAGCACATAGCCCCAAAGAGAATCGGCGTAGATTCCGATGGGAAATCTTGTGCATGGTGCGCATGGCTAACCAGTACCCTGCAAGGGTAGCCGGCATCAAGGGCAGGGAGATCACAATATGCTCCATACCGAAGCGCCCGATACTCGACAGCATGACTAGAGACATCAGACAGCTCACGACGAAGAAAGCTGCTAAATTTGCCCTGATAAAATCATTCTCTTGATGCTGCAGCACTAGAGCCATCGGCGGACCCCCTATCGACGAGCTAGTGCCCATGAATCCAGAAAGAAAGCCTGCGCAGAAAAGCGATTTACCATTCGCCTTGAAGACAATATTGCTCATACTGAGACCTACTGCAACGAGTACCGATATCCCTAACCACAGCGCCAACGCCTGCTGATTAATCCACAGAAGCAGGAAGCCTCCAGAAATAGTTCCTGGTATTCGCCCCAGGATCGCGAAGCGCAATCCGTGAAACGATATCGATCGCCAGTGGCTATAAGCGTTCGCTACAGACAGTGTCAATGCCGATATAGTAATCGGCGCAGGCACATACAGCGGGTCGATGAAAAATAGCACCGGCGCCGCAACGATGGCCAGGCCGAATCCGATTGAGCTCTGAATGAACGAGCCAACGAATATTACAAATGCTGCTATTGCGATTTCCATAAGCAAAAACGAACTCGTGAGCACTGCCTGCGCAGCATGCTGCAAGGATGAATTAAATGCGGGAGTGCACAGTGACTTCCCGACCATCATCAGAGCTACTGCTTGTTGAGCAGAGCCTCGTAGTCGAACTGTGACGAGCGAAGAAGCTAGCATTCCCTATTGGAAGAGCGAACCTCACCATGCTTAGCGCTAGCCCCTGAATTAAGCGCATGATAATACTCGCATCTAGCAGCAAGCTCCAGTTCTTAGCGGAAAGCCCGGCCTGAGCCAGATTAGTCGAATTCTCAATAAGTTGCTGCTAAGGTGCGAGGCTCTTACAATGCTGTTAACTGATCTACAACAAGGAAGCTCTTCATGAAATCACGTGCTGCGGTTGCATTCGAAGCGGGCAAGCCTCTTGAAATCGTCGAAGTCGATTTAGAAGGCCCCAAGGCCGGTGAAGTACTAATCGAGATCAAGGCTACCGGCGTGTGCCACACAGACGCATTCACCCTTTCCGGCGATGACCCTGAAGGCGCGTTCCCCGCGATACTGGGACACGAAGGTGCTGGAATAGTTGTTGAAACGGGCCCCGGTGTCACCTCAGTGCAGGTCGGGGATACCGTCATTCCTCTGTATACACCCGAGTGCCGAGAATGCAATTTTTGCCTGCACCCCAAGACAAATCTCTGCCAGTCTATACGTGCCACTCAGGGCCAGGGACTAATGCCCGATGGCAGCAGTCGCTTCTCTTTAGATGGCAAGCCCATCTTGCACTACATGGGCTGCTCTACATTTTCCAATTACACCGTACTGCCTGAGATCGCCGTCGCCAAGATACGCTCCGATGCGCCATTCGATAAGGTGTGCTACATCGGCTGCGGTGTAACTACAGGAGTGGGTGCCGTAGCTTTCGACGCGAAGGTGGAGCCCGGCAGCACGGTTGCCATTTTCGGACTGGGAGGTATCGGACTGAATGTGATCCAGGGTGCCAAAATGGTTGGCGCCGATCGAATCATAGGAGTAGACATCAATCCCGACCGAGAAAAGCTTGGGCGCGAATTCGGCATGACCGATTTCATTAACCCGCGGAACGTCGATAACGTTACCGAGGCGATAATCGATATGACCGATGGTGGTGTCGACTATTCCTTTGAGTGTATAGGAAATACCGCTACCATGCGGCAGGCATTGGAGTGCAGTCACAAGGGCTGGGGCGAATCCTACATAATCGGAGTGGCTGGCGCCGGACAGGAAATTTCGACACGGCCGTTTCAATTGGTCACCGGTAGAGCATGGAAAGGCTCGGCATTCGGCGGAGCTCGCGGCAGAAGCGACGTACCTAAAATTGTAGACTGGTATATGAATGGCAAGGTCCAGATAGACCCACTGATTACTCACACCATGCCCCTCGAAGACATTAACAAGGCATTCGATCTAATGCATGAAGGCAAGAGCATTCGATCGGTTGTGCTGTTCTAGGCCACTACCAAAGACTAAATCACAAAACGAGCAACCCATATGAAATACCTTCACACCATGGTTCGAGTAACCGACCTCGATAAGTCTCTAGAGTTTTACTGCGAGCAGTTAGGGCTCAAGCTGCTAAGCCGTCGCGATTTCGAGGAGGCCCGATTTAGTCTGGTTTTTCTCGCAGCCCCCGGCGATGAAGATGCCCAGATCGAGCTAACTTATAACTGGGATCCTGAAGAATATGGCGAGGGGCGCAATTTTGGGCATCTGGCGTATGCGGTAGAGAACATCTATGACTGCTGCCAGAAATTGATGGACGCGGGGATCACGGTCAATCGACCGCCTAGAGATGGCCATATGGCATTTGTTCGATCCCCGGATAATATCTCTATTGAACTTCTGCAGCGCGGCGATCCCCTGCCCCCTCAAGAGCCCTGGAAGAGTATGGAAAATACCGGCAAATGGTAGCCACAGTCTTGTCTATCCTGGCCCGCCACGCTTGAGCTAATCTGGCCGCTCGTTTATCATAGCGTCACTTCAGACAACGCAATTCCCAGCGCAATTTGAGTAGAACGCGCTTGAGTATTCGGGCCAGATAACGGGCTCTCTAACCACACTGGAAAGATCACAATGCAACTACTTGATGGCAAGTCTTGCTCGGAGCAAATTCGTCAAGAGATAGCTAAAACTGTCTCCCAATTAAAGGCGGATGGTCAACGGGCTCCTCATCTCGCAGCGGTTCTAGTCGGTAACGACGGCGCCTCGCAAAATTATGTCGCTTTTAAAGTTAAGGACTGTGAAGAAGTAGGATTCGAGTCCACCACCATCCGTCTGGAAGACTCTATAACTGAGCAGGAATTGCTAGCCAAGGTTGATGAGCTGAACAAAGATGACGCCATCGACGGCTTCATCGTGCAACTGCCGCTGCCTAAGCATATTGATGAGAACAAGATCATTCTGGCTATTGATCCCGCAAAAGACGTCGATGGCTTCTGCCCGGAGAACGTTGGCCGCCTAAATCTCGGCCTCCCTACTTTTATATCGGCGACACCCAATGGCATCATGGAATTGTTGCGCCGATACGAGATCGATACCGAAGGCAAACACTGTGTAGTCCTGGGCCGCAGCAACATCGTCGGCACGCCTATGGCGGTACTAATGTCGCGTAATACCAACCCGGGCAATGCAACAGTAACAATTGCACATAGCCGCACCAAAAATCTGGCCGCACTCTGCGCGAGCGCTGATATTCTCATTGTCGCCATAGGCAAGACAGAATTTGTTACCGCCGACATGGTCAAGGAAGGGGCCGTCGTAATCGACGTGGGACAGACCCGCGTGCCCGATGACACGAAAAAATCCGGCTTTAGAAATGTCGGCGATGTCGATTTCGAAAACGTAAAAGACAAATGCTCCTATATTACTTATGTAACCGGAGGCGTAGGCCCAATGACTCGCGCCTCACTGCTGCAAAACACCCTCAAAGCCCACCAGAGAAGATAGAGTAAATATCATGTTCCAATCACTTCCGGCTCTACCCGCAGATCCCATTCTAGGACTCATGGCTAGTTATCGCGCCGACAACAACCCCAAGAAAATGGATCTGGGCATCGGCGTCTATAAAAATGAAAACGGCGACACACCGGTTATGACGGCGGTGAAGAAAGCCGAAGACATGATATGGCATTCTCAGATCACGAAAAGCTACGTGGGCCCGACTGGCTCCGCCGAGTACAACGCGATCGTAGCAGAGCTGCTATTAGGTAGAACCCTCAACGACAGTCTGGGCAAGCGACGCATTACCGTGCAATCACCGGGTGGTTGTGGCGGCCTGCGACTCGCCGCCGAATTCATCAAGTCGGCAAACTCCGATGCCACCGTGTGGGTCAGCAACCCTACCTGGGCAAATCACAGCCCACTGCTAGGCTCAGCCGGACTCAAGATTGAAGAATACCCTTACTATGACTATGACAGTCACAGCGTAAAGTTCGATGAGATGATCGAATGCCTGAGCAAGATTGGCAGCGGTGATGTCGTCTTGCTGCACGGCTGCTGCCACAACCCCTGCGGTGCCGATCTAAACCCGGAGCAATGGCAACAGGTCCGCGATGTTGCGCTGAAGCAGGGCTTCACCGTATTTATCGACCTAGCCTACCAGGGCTTGGGAGACGGCCTCGAGGAAGATGTATATGGCACGCGCCTCTTGGCCGAGTCGCTGCCAGAACTGATAATCGTGAGTTCTTGCTCGAAAAATTTTGGACTGTACCGCGAACGCACCGGGGCCATGACTATGATTAGTGATAGTGCCGCAGCGGCTGCTGTAGCCACTACCCAAATCGCAGCTGCCGCAAGAGCGATGTACTCCATGCCACCTGATCACGGCGCCGCTATCGTGCAGTTGATTCTCTCTGATGACGCGCTACGCAGCCAATGGGATACAGAGTTGACAGAGATGCGTGACCGCATCAATGGATTACGCGCGCAATTCGTAAGACAAATTCAATCGATTGGTATCGATCGGGATTTTAGTTTTATAGAAAGGGAGAAAGGCATGTTTTCCTTCCTTGGAGTGAACGTCGATCAGGTACAGTCGCTTGTTAATGACTACAGCATCTATTTAGTGAACTCTAGCCGCATCAACGTTGCGGGCATCAACGATTCCAACCTAGAGTATCTTGCTAACAGTCTTGCCGCTGTTTTGAAAGTCTAGCCGCAAGCGATACTGCCTCGGTGCCCAGCGCGTTCTAAGTACAGCCCGCGCTGGGCATTAGGCAATTAGTCAAATCGTGACTTCAGCGCTTGAGAGATTGAGCCCGCAAATTCGCGTAGCACCACCTCAGTAGTAGCCCAATCGATACAGGCATCGGTAATCGAGACGCCGTATTTAAGGTCATCCAAGTCGTCGGGAATGGGTTGATTGCCTTCTTCCAGATTACTCTCAATCATCACGCCGATAATCGATTTATTACCAGCACAAATTTGATCGGAAACTTCCTCAAGAACCAGCTTCTGATTATTATGATCTTTGTTTGAATTTCCATGACTGCAATCGATCATGATATTTTCAGCCAACCCCGCCTTCTGCAGATCTTTTTCACAATCAGCCACGCTTGCCGCATCATAGTTGGGCGACTTGCCCCCTCTTAATATGACATGACAATGAGGGTTGCCCTCGGTGCGAAATAAAGCCACCTTGCCCTCATCCGTAACACTTATAAAACTATTAGTAGCCGATGCCGAACGAATAGCATTCACTGCCACCATAAGACCACCATCGACATTATTCTTGAAGCCAACGGCAGAAGAAATCCCGCTAGACAGTTTTCTGTGCGTAGGCGATTCGGTTGTTCGCGCTCCAATAGCGGTCCAGCTTACCAAGTCTTGTAAATATTGCGGCGTAATGAGGTCCAGCGCTTCTATGCCTATGGGCAATCCTATTTCCGCGATATCCAACATCAGCCGTCTACCGATGCGCAGCCCGTGGTCGATCTTGTGGCTGCCATCCAGATGGGGGTCATAGATTAAGCCTTCCCAACCTATAGAGGTTCTAGGTTTCTCGAAATAGACTCGCATCACGATCAGCAACTCATCTGCCAGTTCATCGGCCAGAGTCTTCAGGCGCCGCGCATACTCCAACGCCTCTTCGGGACTGTGAATCGAACAAGGCCCGACGACGACGATAAGGCGAGCATCCTCATGATCGAGAATCCCCTTTACTGCCCGATGACCAGTCTGCACCGTTTCTAGCGCTCGACCCTCTAAAGCGAGCTCAGCCTTCAGTGCCGCCGGTGCCGGCAGCTCCTCATGACCAATTATATGTAGATTTTCGATATCTTTCGTACGATATGACATTGCACAACCTTGCTGCTGTTTCGGTAGTTTTTATTGAGATCTTTCCTCGGATTCCGGATTATGGTGTAAAAGAGGCCGTAATCAAAGCCCCATAGCTAAAATGACACCTCCACAGGAGCTGACGGGAACACCCGCTGTTTACAGCAGCATGCCTATTCTGTAACTTCTGTCGCGAACCCAAACGCATCGAGCCAACAAAACAGGAATTACCAAGCGTGCCAAAAGCCAGTGAACTTAAAAGAGGAATGATCGTCGACATAGACGGCGTACCGCATATCGTCAAGCAGACAGAGAGCAAGAGCCCATCTTCCCGCGGTGCCGCCACGCTTTACAAAGTTCGATTCAACAATCTGCAAAGCCATCAGAAGCTGGACTCTTCATTCAAAGGCGACGACATTCTGAAGGAAGCCGACTGTGTTCGTGTCGGTGTGCAGTACTCCTATCTTGATGGAGACACCTACTACTTCATGAATATGGAAGATTTCACCCAGTATGCTATCGACGCTGACCAGCTAGAGGGTCAGATAGGTTTTTTGGTGGAACAGCAGGAAGACATCATAGCGCTGATCATGGACGGCAATCTGCTGGGCATTGAGCTCCCGCAATCGGTGAATCTTGAAATCACCGATACTCCACCGGCCGTAACTGGATCCTCCGCAACGAATAGAAGTAAAACCGCAGTGTTATCGACAGGCCTTGAGGTGCAAGTCCCCGAATATTTGTCACCGGGAGAAATAATTAAAATAAATACGGTGACGGGTAAGTTTATGTCGCGCGCCTAAACTCTGGCAGCGCACACTCAGAGAAACAGAAGCGCAACGAACACGAAAAAGCCAACACCGGCTAACACCCCAAGAATCCGACTCCAGCGATCAACGTTTCGCTGATCTGCCCAGTTCTGTTGTACGATCTTCCCATCGTTCTTACTCAGGGCGGCATCCAAGTCTGCAAACTCTTCCTCAGTCATGAACAAGGTTTGATTCGCATCCGCTACCGCGGCGGCATTTTCTGCCACTGCTATAGGCTCATCATTAGAATAGCCCTGGCGTTTAGCACCTGGACCTACCACTGTCTTTTCAACTGCTCTTAAATCGGGCCGTTTACTTTTCGCGGAAGCTGTTTTCGTTTCACTTGCATTCACATCGTGGTCTTTAGCGCTCTTCGCTCTCTCTTCATGCTGCGCTAACAGCCCTGAATCCAGCAATACGTTGCATGCAATCTTGTAAGCCTTGGTGCCGGTTGCCAATAGACCTCGGCCGACATTCTTGCTATTGGCGAAGCCAACGATTCTGTACTTGCTTCTATTGTCTTTAGTCACCGTGCGCAGCGATGTAGCAAAGCCCTTAATCGCGAGACAGCCTTCGGCCAGACTTTTCTGCTTCGCCTCATCCAAGCCGCTTTCGTTTAGCGTATTCCATTTTGCCTTCTTTAAATGACGCAAAACACTGATTGCAAACCAGCGAGAACTCTCCACAGCAGCATCCCCTAACCTGTCTTCGATGGCGCTAATGGTTTGGGCTATAAATTTGTGTTCGGCCGTCTCTACACCCAGCTTATTCGCAACAAATCGCTGGTTAGGATGCAGGACTGGAGAGTTAATCTCGTCACTCATTGCGATTTTGTTCCAAAGATTGTGAGATGAAGCCCCCTGTCTTCAAGTAATGAATCGCCTCGTCTATCACTTCGTTGTTTCTCATCATGAAAGTATGAGTTACGGGTAAAACTTTATGGGCATTCATTCCCTGTACCTTGGTGCTTTCTATTGAGACGATGCTATCACTAGGCCCCTGAATGAAGAGAAATTTGAGGGGATTGATGTTGGTACTGCCGGCAATCACACCGAGATCGAAATCGACTGGGCCGAGACTGGCTATGATACCCCCCTCACCAGTTCCTAGCGCCGCACCCGCCGGCCCACCGATGAAACCAAAGCCGGGAACAGGTAGCAAGCCATCGACTATCTGGCTCCCCTGATTGGGCGGCCCAAGCATAACGGCTCTGCCCAACTCGTCGATACTGTGTTCGCGCAAATAGTAACGCAGAAGTATGCCGCCCAGAGAATGTGTGATGAAGTGAATCTTATCCCCCTGCATATCTCTGCACTGAGCCAGCCCGCGACCAATTGCATCTTCTGCCAACACAGCAACGGGATAACTGCGAGAAGGATATAAAATATTAGCCACGCTATAGCCGGCTGGACGTAGCTTCCTCTCCAATTCCGACATTGAATTCGACACTCTACCCAGGCCATGCAGAAGCACTACACACTCTGCCAACGCAGAGGCAGGCAGAAGAGATAACAGCGTGAGTAGCATAAATTTTCTTAGCATGGCTCTTCATCTAGCATGGGCTTCTCGTCGCTGCTTTGGCACTTCCAACAGACTGAATAAGAGATCATATTGGACTCACCACATTCCGAACACTTCCAGTCCGGGCCCTGAGCCTGTGATGAACTTTCGAGCTCGGCAATAATCTGTTTGGCACGCCTGTAATACAGTGGCTTTACCCATACCTCGGGCATGCATTCAATAAACGGCACCTCGCCCGCCACTGAGAAGAGGTTCTCGTTGCGGATCACCGACTCGATATCGTATTGCTCAAGCACATTACGAATATGCCAAGCATTTGCGAGAATTTCCGTACTGTAAACTCTTTTCATAAGCTAAGATCATCCCTGGCTCGCATTTCTTGAACTATCAAACCAGACAATTGACTAGCGATAGATATGACGCCAGCGCAGCCCTGCCGCAAACAGCAGGGCAACATAGATAAATATTCCACCGATAACCAAGATGGCTAATCGAACTATCTTGTCTGCTATACCCCAAGATAACCACTCCTGCCAATCTCCTGAAAAATTCATCAAGAACACCACCATCGCGGCATTCGCCAACAGAATACGCAGAAGAAACACCAACCAACCGGCCTGAAATCTGAAGACACCATCGCGGTATAGACCCGCCATCAACAAACCCGCGTTCAAGAAGGCCGCAAGGCTAGTAGCCAATGCCAGGCCGACATGAGCGAGCCCCATCAGAAAAAAACCCAGATTCATCACCATATTACTTACCATGGCCACGACGCCGATCTTCACGGGGGTGCTCGTGTTCTGTCGGGCATAGTAGCCTGGCGCGAAGATCTTGATTGCCATGAAGGCAACCAGACCGAGCGCATAGGCTTTAAGACTGCCCGCAGAATTCACCACATCTGTTTCGCTAAAGTTGTCATTTTGAAACAGAGTAACTAATAAAGGCTCCGCAATAATTACTAACGCGAGAGCGGCCGGTATCGCTATTAACACGACAAGCCTGAACGCCCAATCTAGAGTCTCGGCAAATTCATGTAAAGATGATTCCGCATGTTTTCTGGAAAGACTGGGCAGCACCACTATAGCAATCGCAATACCGAATATGCCAAGGGGTAGCTCCATCAAACGGTCTGAGAAATAAAGCCAGGAGACACTGCCGGAGATCAGTAGCGAGGCAATGAAGGTATCGAATAATAGATTGATCTGGCTGACCGAAACTCCAAACAAGGCCGGCACCATCAATTTCTTGATGCGCTCTACCCCTTCGTGATGCTTACCAAATGTAGGAACAGGCATGAGACGCATACGAGCGAGAAAGGGCAGTTGAAATAATAGCTGCGCCACCCCGGCAATTAATACGCCCCAAGCCAAGGCGAGTTCCGGTACTCGCATATAGGGCACCAGCAGGAAAGAGCTGCCTATAAGCGAAATATTGAGCAGTGCCGGTGTTATCGCTGGCACAGCAAATCTGGAGTAGCTATTCAAGATAGAACCACACAGAGCCGTCATCGAGATCAGCAGAAGATAGGGAAAAGTAATGCGCAACATCTGAATAAACAGAGCAAACTTGTCCGGCTCATCAACAAAGCCATAGGCCAGAGGCACGGCCAACAGAGGCGCGGCAACCACAGCGACCGTAGTGAGCAGGAAAAGGAAGCCGCCAAGACTGCCAGCAACGGCATTGATGAGCCCCTGAACATCCGCCAGAGACTTCGTAGACCTGTATTCGGACAGCACCGGCACGAAGGCCTGATTGAACGCGCCTTCCGCAAACAGTCTGCGCATGAAATTCGGAATTTTATTTGCCAGAAAGAAAGCATCGGCACCGTCACTCACACCGAATACCCGCGCTATAACTACATCACGCGCCAGACCCAGAATCCTTGAGACCATGGTCATCGAACCGGTGACACCACTCGCTCTTAGCAGGCTAGACTCGCCCTTAGTGTTGTTTTCTGGCTGCTGTTCGCTGGAAGAGTGAGATTCACTCATTGAGTAGATGGCCTGCTGCTTTGATGAATGGCGAAACGCGATTATCACGCTATCGGAGCCAATCAGCAATAAGTTCAGTATTGTTAAGGGCTTAGAGAAATATCATCCAATTTTTCGCTATTGACATCAAGCGGTGAAAACGGCATAGTGTCGCGCTCTGAATTCGGGGAAGAAGCGGACAAGTTATCCTCCTCAATCGATCGAATATAACGAAACAACCAGCTAGATTAATAGGTCTAGTGCAATAAGGAGCTCCAATTGGCTAATTCTCCACAAGCCCGCAAGCGCGCAAGACAGAGTGAAGTACGTCGTCGACACAATGCATCTTTTCGATCTATGGTGCGCACTCACATCAAGAAAGTAGATGCTGCCATCGAGGGCGGCGATCACGCCAAGGCTATCGAAGCCTATAATGCTGCGGTGCCAGTCATCGACCGAATGGCGGATAGAGGCATTATCCACAAGAATAAGGCCTCGCGACATAAGAGCCGACTGAATACAGCAGTAAAGGCATTGAAATAGACTAGTTCAGTGCCAAAAAAAACCGGCGAGTGCCGGTTTTTTTATGCCTGAAAAAACAGAGCTAGCTCTTTATCTTAGCCTCTGGGCATAAGCACTAGTCGTTTAGGATGAGATTATCGCGATGGACTATCTCAGCCTCACCGGCATAGCCTAGCAACTGATCAATATTTTCGCTGCTGCGCCCTCTGATTTTCTCTATCTCGTCGCTGCCATAGTTTACCAGACCTCTTGCGACCTCAGAGCCCTGTTCATCGACACAAGATACGACTTCACCCCGAGTGAACTTCCCTTTTACACTCATCACTCCTACGGCGAGCAGGCTACGACCCGATTCTTGCAATACTCTTACCGCGCCCGCGTCCAAGACCAGACTACCCTTCAGGCTACGCTGACTCGCTAGCCATTGTTTCTTGGCGGTTACCGGTTCGCTGTCGGTATACAACAGCGTGCCTATCTCTTCACCCTCAAGCAGCCGGGAGAGAATTTTCTGTTCACGCCCATTAGCTATTAGCGTATCGGTGCCAGAGCGTGAGGCAAGCCTGGCCGCGGAGATCTTGGTCATCATACCGCCTCTACCCAGACTAGTGCCCTTGCCCGCCATCATGCTAAGGCTGTTATCTATGGCGGAGGCGCTGCCGACTAACTCGGCTTGCGGATTATTGCGCGGATCCGCATTAAACAGACCATTCTGGTCGGTGAGGATTAACATGACGTCGGCATTGATTAAATTCGCGACTAGGGCAGCCAGGGTATCGTTATCTCCCAGGCAAAGTTCGGCCGTAGCAACAGTATCGTTCTCATTCACCACTGGCACTACACCCATCTCTAATAATGTAGTTAGGGTACTGCGCGCGTTCAGATAGCGAGTGCGATCGGAAAGATCGTCATGGCTCAACAGGATTTGTGCCGCATGCACGCCGTGGCGCATGAAAGAGCTCTCGTATGCCTGAATCAGCCCCATCTGCCCTACTGCGGCCGCTGCCTGCTGCAGCTGTACCTGCTTGGGTCGCGACTTGAGTTCCAGACGAGCAACACCCTCGGCGACTGCACCTGAAGACACCAGTACCACCTGGATGCCTAGCTTCTGCATGGCGACGAGTTGCTCGGCCCAGTCTTCGATCGCCTCACGATCCAAACCACGGCCATTGTTGGTAACCAGGGAACTACCAACTTTAACTACCCAACGCTTCCCTTGTTTTATCTTGTCTCGCATGACTACCGCGCTCATTCTTCCCAATCGTCATCAAACAATTCATCTGCTTCGGCCTGCAGCTTCGCAGATTTAGTGCCTTCTATGGTTCGCCGTATCTCGAAGGCCATGGCCGCTTCATTCTCTAACAATTGCGCCTGATAGTCTTCGTCATCAATCAACTTCTGTCTGTGGGACTCGATGGAGGTCATTAGCGCCTCGCATAGATCCTTGCAGCCGGCACTATTTAACGCCGAAATCTCATAGATCTCGCCTTCCCATGAGAGACGCTCACGCAGATCTTGTCGCAGTTGCTCCAGAAGTTCTGCGTCTAGCAGATCTACCTTGTTAATGACCAGCCAGCGTTCTTTCTGCACAAGAGTCGAGCTAAATTTTCCTAACTCGCTGATGATTTGTTCTGCATTGTCCACCGGGTTACTACCATCGGCTGGCAGCGCATCGACAAGATGCAGTAATAGCCGCGTCCGGGATAGATGCTTCAGGAAGCGAAACCCTAGTCCGGCACCTTCGGAGGCTCCTTCGATCAAGCCAGGAATGTCTGCCATGACAAAGCTTCGCTCCATACCGAGACTAATAACTCCCAGGTTGGGCACTAAGGTAGTGAATGGGTAATCGGCCACCTTCGGTGTAGCGGCTGACACGGAACGAATGAGGGTAGATTTGCCTGCATTGGGAAAACCCAACAGGCCCACATCAGCCACAAGGCGAAGCTGTAGCTGAAGCTTTCTTACCTCGCCCTCACTCCCCTTCGAGATTTTTCGTGGTGCACGGTTTGTACTGGTTTTGAAACGCGTATTTCCAAGACCATGGAAACCACCCTTGGCTACCATGACTGGCTGATCTGCCACTCTCAGGTCTGCGATAAGCTCTTCGGTATTCACATCGATGACCGTAGTTCCCACCGGCACCTTGACCAACAAGTCGTCGCCACCTCTGCCTGTGCAGTTCCTGCCCTGGCCAGACTGCCCCGCTTGTGCTCGATACCGAGGCTGAAAGCGGAAATCTACCAGCGTGTTCAATGAGGCATCGGCTTGCATAAAAACACTGCCGCCGTCGCCGCCGTCGCCGCCGTCAGGACCGCCGCGCTCGACATATTTCTCACGGCGAAAACTCAGACAACCGTTTCCACCGTTACCCGCCTCGACCACTATTTCTGCTTCGTCTACAAATTTCATGTTGTTCACTTAGAACTACTAATTCTGGAGAAATGATCTCGACTCATTGAAGAGTATTTAGCCTGCCAAACTCTTTAACATTGCCTCTCTAAAAACAAAAAAGCCCCGTCGAACGACGAGGCTTTTTAGCAACAAATTTCTTTGCTAGGCTACTTCGATGCTCACGAACTTTCGGTTGTTAGGGCCTTTAACTTTAAAAGTCACAACACCGTCAGCCTTAGCGAACAAGGTGTGGTCTTTACCACACCCTACGTTCTCACCCGGGTGAAAGCGTGTGCCGCGCTGACGCACGATGATATTTCCTGCTACGGCAACTTCACCACCAAACTTCTTCACGCCAAGTCGCTTCGATACTGAATCGCGACCGTTATTAGTACTACCACCTGCTTTCTTATGTGCCATTACCTAGCTCCCGACCTTACGCTTTAATTCCAGTAATCTTTACGTCCGTAAACCACTGGCGATGACCTTGTGTTTTACGCGAATGCTTACGTCGATTAAATTTGATGATCGTAACTTTATTAGCTCGACCCTGCTTGACGACCTCAGCTGTAACCTGACCGCCCTCAACATAAGGCGTACCAATTTTCACAGACTCGCCTTCGCCGACCATTAAAATATTGTCGAAGCTTACTTCTTCACCAGTGGCGGCTTCCAGTTTCTCTAGCCGAAGAACTTCGCCTTCTTCAACTCTGTGCTGCTTGCCACCGCTCTTTATAACCGCGTACATAATTCTCTCCGATACCGCCTTTTGAATGGGAACTGTACCCATTGCTATAGGGGCGGGCATTTTACGGGAACAAGCCACCCGAAGCAAGCAGATTTGGTTCTCAAGTATCGGCAACCGCCCGTATCTTGCCGCTGTGCGTAATTCCCGCCACGCTTCCAGCGCAATGCTGCCTAGAGGCGGCTTAGCGGCTTGACAGGGCGCATTTGGCTCCCTAGCATGCGTGCTCACGGATATTCACCCAAATAAGGCCACTATACCGCCAAACGCGGGGAATTTAAGTAGCAAACCACCTATGTACCAGCAGATTCGTTCAGTTGTAGACGCTGACTTTGAAGCAGTGGACAAGTTCATAGTAGACCAGCTTTACTCGAACGTGCCACTTGTTGAAAGTATCGGTCACTATATCGTGGAGGCCGGCGGCAAGCGCCTACGCCCCCTGCTGGTTCTACTCGCCGCAAAAACCTGCAAGATCGACAACCAGCAGCACATCTCGCTAGCCTCTGTGATCGAATTTATCCATACGGCGACCCTTCTTCACGATGATGTCGTCGATATGTCTTCGCTGCGCCGCGGGCGGCCAACAGTGAACGCTCAGTGGAATAACCCCTCCAGCGTTCTGGTAGGAGACTTCATCTACTCCAGAGCATTCCAGATACTGGTTACCCTGGGCAACATGAAGATCATGGAAATCATCGCCGACACCACCAACAGAATTGCCGAAGGCGAGGTGCTGCAATTAATTAGCAAAAACAACCCAAACCCCACCCAGCAGAATTACATGCAGGTGATCCAGAACAAGACCGCTATCCTGTTCCAGGCCGCAGCCCAATGCGGAGCGATTCTGGCAGGCGCTACCGAGGATGAGGAATTAGCGCTTAAGCGTTTCGGCATGCATATGGGAACAGCCTTTCAGCTAATCGACGATGTGTTGGATTACGACGGCGACAGCGAGTCTCTGGGCAAGAATATTGGCGATGATCTAGCGGAAGGAAAACCAACCCTACCACTGATCTATGCCATAGAGCATAGCAGCGACGAGCAGGCCAAACTGATAAAGAAAGTTCTTGCTGAAGAAGAACTTAAACCCGAAACATTAAGTCAGGTGATAACTATAGTACAGGACTGTGGCGCGCTGGATTACGCCAGAAAGCTTGCCGAATCAGAGTCAGCGCAGGCACTGGAATGCTTGCAGGCGCTACCCCCCTCAGAGTATCTCGACGCGCTCATAGCAATGGTAGAGTTTTCTAATACCCGCCGCAGTTAAGCCCTGTTTTTGCACGCCCATCCGATTACAATTCATGCTATAAATGCCCGCTAGGAAATCTTGCCTGAAGCCGAAAAGGTACAGCGAGATATGGCATTAAATAGCACTAATACCGGCTTGAATCTGGAGAACTACCCTTGATTGATCTGTCACAAATACCCACAGCTGAACCCATCATGGAAACGATCGCCAGCGTAGAGGCTTTTGAGAAGACTCCACTGGCTGAGCAGTTCCCCTATACCGACAGTTACAATCTAATCAAGGATAGCGCCTCTCGCTTCGGTGACGATGCCGCGCTGGAATTCCTCCTCCAGGGCTTACCAGACGAACCCGCCACAACGGTCAGTTTCGCCGAGTTAGGTCAACAGGTGACCCGCACTGCGAATCTATTACATGAGCTTGGCGTAGGCGAGAACGATGCGGTTTCAATCATTCTGCCTATTCTGCCACAGACCCATTTTGCCATCTGGGGCGCACAGGCGGCGGGCATCTCTAACCCGATTAACCCCATGCTTGAAGCCGAGCATATTGCCGAGATTATTTCCGCAGCCGAAGCGAAGGTCGTGATTTGTCTCGCACAATCAGAACATAGCGACATCAACGAGAAGGTACGCGATGCAATTGCCCAGTGCGCATCCGTAACCGCTCTGCTCGAAGTCAACATTCCGGGCCTGTGCACGGCAGGATCCCAAGACTACGACAACGATCAGGTCAGCATTCAGGATTTCGATACGGCTATAGCGCCAATGAGAGCTGACACTCTGGATAGCGGGCGCAGCTTCTCAGCCGGTCAGAAGGCTGCCTATTTCCATACCGGAGGCACCACAGGAAGGCCCAAGCTTGCCCAGCTAACCCACGGCAACATGGCCTTCCTAGGCCAGCTCATGCAGATCTATACAGCGCACATGGAACGCCACACCGTGCTCTGCGGCCTCCCGTTGTTTCATATCTATGGCTGCATCATTCAGGGCGTCGCCGCGTTCGCTGTAGGCTATCGAATAGTACTAATGACCCCTGCAGGCTTTCGCTCGCCGAGGGCCATGATGAATTTTTGGAAGCATGTAGAGCGCTTCCAGGTAAAGCAATTCTCTGCTGTCCCCACGGTGCTGATGGCACTCGCCGATATTCCGGTAGGCGATGCCGATATCAGCAGTCTCACTAACATCAATTCCGGCGCCGCCCCCTTGTCACTCCCTTTTGAACACAGTTTCGAGAAGAATTTTAATGTTGCTGTGGGTAATGGCTATGGCATGACAGAAACCACCGCTCTGATTTCTCGCGCCCCCCTTTACCAGCCACCAGGCAGCGTAGGCATGCGGGTGCCCTATTCCCAAATTCGCATTGCGCACGTCGATGGAACCACCGTCACCAAATACTGCCCGTTAGGAGAAAGCGGGGTTATTCTGGTAAAGGGGCCTCAGGTTTTCGAGGGCTATAAGAGCGAATTGGACAATGCCTCCGCATGGATTGAGGATGGCTGGTTCAATACTGGCGACATTGGCTATATGGATGCCCAAGGCTTCCTCTATCTCTCCGGTCGCGCCAAAGACCTTATCATTCGCAGTGGCCACAATATCGACCCGGAATTGATCGAGGAGCCTTTGAATGCACACCCCAAAGTGGTGACGTCTATAGCTATTGGCCTGCCCGATCCTTATGCGGGCGAGCTGCCCATGGCCTACGTAGTCAAGGTCGCCAATAGTTCATTAAGCGAGCAAGATCTTATCGATCATTGCGCCGAGACCATGTCAGAACGCGCGGCGATTCCAAAGAGGATCGAATTTATCGACGCTATGCCTCTCACCGCCGTAGGCAAAATATTTAGACCTACTCTTCGCCAGAAAATTTCCGAGCAAGTTATACGCGAACTCCTGACGAAAGAAGATATCGTAGCAGACGTTAGCAGCGATTTAGAGAAGAAACGAGGACTGGTTCTGCGCATCGATGTCACCGACAAAACTAAGATAGATGCTGTGAACAAGCTTGTCGAAGGTTATATCTTTACTAGCGAAGTTAGCTAAAAACAATTAACGCAATGCAGTTAACCACATCGAAGTAGCATGTATGAAAACTAAAAAAGGCATCATCGCATCCAAGCTAATCGCAGCAACTGCATTGTTAGCAATCCTGGCAGCCTGCACGACCACAGGCATGACCAGGGGCACACCCGACTCTCGCAGACAAGCTATACAAGAAACGCGACAGGAGGTGCTGGCCGAACTGTACAGCATCAAGCCAGACACCCGGGGACAAATCGCCGATGCAAGTGGCTATGCCGTTTTTTCGAATGCAAATATTAATCTCATTCTTGCCAGCTTCGGCGGAGGCATCGGCGTAGTTCGATCAAACGCAAACAACGCCGACACCTATATGCGTATGGGCGAGGTAGGCATCGGCATAGGTGCTGGTGTAAAAGACTTCCGAGCCGTCTTCGTCTTTCACAACGCCCAGGCTCTTGAGCGCTTCATGGATGTGGGTATATCAGTTGGGGGGGCAGGCGGATGCTGCAGCTAAGGCCGGCGACCTGGGCGCTGCAGTTGGTGGCGAGGCAATAGTAGATAATATAACTGTGTACCAACTAACTCAGAATGGCCTCGCCTTGCAGGCAACCGTCAAGGGAACTCGCTACTGGCAGGACGCCGATTTAAACTAGAATTAGTGCGCAGTTAATTACTGCGCCTTCTATTCGTCCTACTCCCTGGCGCAAAAATACTGATACCAGGGCTAGACTTACGTAATATAGTGGTCGAATCGATTATCTTCACTTTCTCATTGCTTGGCTGATAGATATTGTCATACATCGCCAGAATGCTTCCAGCCGTATCGGAATAACGCTGCGCCTCAACTTCGTCCCCTAGTCGCGTGTAAACAGCAGTCAAGGCTAAATAGAAGTCGGGCTCCTCTTGCTTCAGTCGCACTGCTCTTTGGAAAGACTGGCGCGCCAAATCAAAATCTTCATTCCCAAACGCGATACTTCCCTGCGCGAAATGGTAGTACGGGTTTCTATCGTTAAACCGCTCAATGGCTTTCTCATATTCTCTAGCCAGGGCGTAGTCGCCAGCACGTCTATAGAATCTGGCAAGATTATTAATCGAAGTCGCATTGCTATCGTCCAAGCTAAACGCTAACTGATAACTGTATTCAGCGAGTTTTTTATTACCGAGGCGAGTATAGGTACTACCTATATTGTTCCAGGCAATGGATGATTCTTCATTCAAGAAAAGTGCATTCTTGAAATAGATGAGCGCCTCTTCAATATTGCCATCGATAAGCTCCTCAACACCCAGATTGTTAAAATACAGAGATCGCGCGCTGCGATCGGAAACGATCTTCGATGTTAGCTGCTGCAGCAATATTTCGGGTGTAAAGTCTACGATGTAATCTCGTGTAGCACTGATACGGCCACTCGCGTTGATGTGTTGACTGAGCACTAGCAGATCACCACGACGATCCCAACTTGGCTGCACATCGACGGTCTGAAAATTTGCATCAAGCCCTGCATAGCGAGCCATTGCCACATACAGATTCATTACGGAAAGGCAGTTGCCTTCTCGCGCATAGAAAGCCTCCATCGCCGTGTGGGTCTGCTCACTGGAATACTGAGTATTAAGAAACTCTTCCCCGTAGAGCAGGTCTTGCAATTTATCGACACGGGCTACAGTTCCATCTCTCGGGCCTATATAGGCATCGATGTACTGCTTTACCTCATCGGATATATAAAGCGGATCGATCTCTAAGAAGCGATCTTCACTCTGATCGATAATGGCCGCATGAAGCTCTTCGTCTCGTGTGAACTGAGTATCAATATCGATACCGACGCACCCCAAAAGAGCTGCAGAGATTGCGCATACTGCTACAGCTTTTTGAAAGGCCGATAGGCAGCTCATTGTCTTAGTTACGGTCTTAGTCATTGTCATTAATACCGCATAGGTGTTTTTTCACCGAGTTTGTCTATCTTCATGAAATCGTAGCGGCCTCGCAGAAAACTTACCTCGTCTTCCTGCAGGCGTCTAAACAGGGCAGCCCAACCGGCGTAAGCCGCGACCTCCCTCATACTCTCAGCTAGACCGGAATAGTTCAGGTTATCGTCCAGACGCGCCGCGTACCTCCCCCAACTATCTGAATACTCTGAGGCTTTTGAACTACTATCATAGATATAGGC